>JAKAPL010000018.1 GCA_021807105.1 Myxococcales bacterium
TCGATCCGCCGCCGCATGGCTTCGATCCGCCGCCGCATGGCTTCGATCCGCCGCCGCATGGCTTCGATCCGCCGCCGCATGGCTTCGATCCGCCGCCGCATGGCTTCGATCCGGCGCCGCATGGCTTCGATCCGGCGCCGCATGGCTTCGATCCGCCGCCGCATGGCTTCGATCCGCCGCCGCATGGCTTCGATCCGCCGCCGCATGGCTTCGATCCGCCGCCGCATGGCTTCGATCCGGCGCCGCATGGTTTCGAGCAACCTCGGGATCGCTTCGATCAACCGCCGCATCGCTTCGATCCGCCTCCGGATCGCTTCGATCCATCGCCGCGACGGCCGGATTCACCCGTGATTCCGGGCGCTTGTCCGTCTCCTCCCTGATTGCCGTCACGGGATCCCGTTTCCACCCCACCTACATCAGTGAAAGGCCCGAAAGGGGATCGCCCTCGGTGACGGACGAGCGCTCTCTCCCGCACCCCAGCCCCCACAGCCAACTCCACCAGGGAGCCACTGCCCCTAGCACCCCGCTCAACCCCAGACCCGTCGCCCCGGCGCAAGACCTCCCGGAAGCGGCGATCGCCTACCGCATCGGCCTCGCCCGCCTCGCCAGGCGCCTCAACGATCTTGGCTTCAAAGCGGAAATCTCAGCCGCAGCCACCTACAATCGAACCAGCTTCTTTCTAGAAGTCGAACGGGAAATCCACGGGCATCGAGCTTCGGCTCGGGCCGAAGCGCATCCTGCCGACCGCGGTCTTCAGGCAGGCCGCCAGCGCGGGGTTGTCCAGATCCCCTCCGCTGCGACGGACATCCACCGTCCGCCCGTCGGGCTTGATCCGCCAGTGCATGACGATCCGGCCGCCGCCCGGCGGGTGCTGGTCCTTGCAATGCAGGAACGTGGAGGTGTGATCCCGAACGACCGAAAGGACATCCGCCTGGCTCAGGGAGGCCGGCGCCGCATCGGCGGGGGGAGCCAGATCGCCGGAGCGCTCGCTGCCCGCCGCGCCCTTGCCGTCCAGCTCTCGCGCAAACTCCTTGTCGATGCCGCCGCCGCCGGTCCCACCGAGGAAGTCGTCTCCTCCGGCCTGGGGTGCCGAGGCCGGGGCGGCCGACGCCACCTCCGCCGGGGCCGCCGACGCCCTCTCACCCCCGCCCTGTCGCGATCGCTTCTGGTGACGGCCGCGCCCGCCTTGTGCGGAGGCCCGTTCACGCGATCGCTCGGGCGCCGGCGCGGGCGCCTGCGCGACCGCCGGCGCGGCGGAGGGCGCGACCGCCGGCGCGGCGGGAGCCGCGGGCTGCACCGGGGCCGCAGGCGCGGCGGCCACCGCGGGCGCCGGCGCGGCGGCGGCGGGGACCTTGGGTGGAGCGGATTTCTGGGCGAGCGCCGCGGAGGCGGCGAGGGCGGCGAGGCGCTGGTCCTGCGCCCGTTGCCACTCCCGCTGCCTCTCCTGCTGCGGCTTGAAGTACAGGAACCAGCCGAGCGCCACCGCCAGAACGATTCCGGCCAGGGTGGCGCCCCCCACCACCAGGGCGAGTCGGAGAGGGGCGCGCTCGGAGCCTCCGAAGCGCCCGCGTCCATCGGACGCCCCGAACGAACGTGGGGCAGACGCGCCCTCCACCGTGGCCGCGAGGACCGGGCCCCCCGGGGCGGCCGCGGGCGGTGGCAGGTCCGCGAGCGGATCCTGCCTCGCGTCCGTCAGGGACGCCGGCTCCTTCGGGACGCTCGCCGCCGCCGGCGCCGGCGCCGACGCCGCGATCTCCTCCTGGGCCATCGAGGCGAGCGCGGCGAGCGCCTCGGCGGCCGACGGGCGGAAATCAACGACCTCGGCGGGCGGTTCCTCCGGCGGCGGGGCCACGACAGGAGCCGGCGCGACCGCCTCCTCCGGCGGCGCCTCCGGGGCCATGACCTCGACCGAGCGGACCGGCGCCAGCCGGGGGATCTCCTCGGGCGCGGGGGCCAGTGCGGCGAGCTCCTCCACGGTGGAGAGCGGCTTCCAGTCGGAGAAACCGGCGCGCCAGACCAGGCTGTCCGGCCGCAGTTCGCCCCGCTTCCAGCGTTCCCCGATCGCCGAGGCGTCCAGCGGTCCGACCTGCTCGTCCGCGATCGCCGCGAACCACTCGACGACGGGGGGAGGCGCGGCCGCCGTCGGCTCCTCGTCTCGCGCCGCCGCCGCGACGGCCATGCCGGGCCCCAGCTCACTCGCGATCTTCTGCACGTCGCTCGGTCCGAGGATCCGGGTCTCGACGCGGTCGGGCTCGTGCGCGGGGTTCTCGGGCTCCGTGGGGGGCGCCGGCGATTCGTCCGGCGCAGCCGGGCCCGAGAACATCGAATCGAAGGCCTCGCCGATCTCGTCCTCGGTGGGCTTCGGGAGCGCGGCCGGCGGCGGCAGCCCGATGTCGCGCTGGAGCTGCAGGACCTTCTCCGCCGACATCACCACCGTCGCGTCCTCGGGTTCCTGCAACGAGGGCTTGACGTGGATCACGAATCCGCACTTCTTGCAGCGGACTCGAACACCGGCAGGTCCGACCTTCTGGTCGGAGATCATGTACTGCGCGTGGCAGCTATCGCAGCCGAACTTCATTGGGCGGAGCGGGGCACCGGGACGACGAACGCCAATCTATCTGTGGTCAGACAGCCGGTCAAGCGGCCATGGGATCCGCGGCGGCCGGGCCTCACGGGCAAGCCGGCCCGCGGCCACGGAGCCGTTCCCCTCCTCGCCGCCGCCGGCTCATCGCGCGCCCGCCTAGCCCGCCGAACGGCCCGCGGCCGGTACGTCCACCGAGATCCCGATCGAGCCGCGCAGCAGGGCGTAGCTCTCGCTCGTGCAGTAGAGCGCGAGGTCCCGCAGCCGGCGGCGCTCCGGCAGGCGCGCCACGGCGCCAGGGTCCATGGTGAGGCTGCGCCGGACGGCCTCGAGGTCCGAGGCGAGAAGGACCCCGACCCGGGTGGCGGTCTGCTCGACCGCCTCCAGGTAACCGCGAAGGTCCATCTGGACGGGGTCTTTCAGACACTCGCGAGCCGCCCGCAACAGCGCCGGCCGGGCCGAATCCGAGAGACCTCTCTCCAGTCTCCTCCCCTGCCGTTGCAGCTCTTCGGGGTTCGCGGTCGGCCGGAAGGACGGAGCGGCGATGAAGAGGGCCGCCTGAAAGATCGCGTCGATCTCCTCGGGCGGGTGGAGCCGCGCCAGAGCCAGCTCCGGGCGGCGAAACGCCATGGCCTTCCCCACGAGGAACCAGAGGTCTCTCTTGGGGCGATCCTTGAAGAGATCCTCGCCCGCGAGCAAGCAGGGCGGCCACGTATTGCCGAGCTGGAGGCCCGACAGCCCGGGGGACTTGAAGAGATCGACCGCCTCCATCCCGAGGGTCTTCGCGACGTACTTGTACGTGTTGACGAAGAAGAGCATCGACTGCGCGAGGTCCACCCGATCGCGGCGCGGGTTCACGTTGAGCCGCGCGTGGTCCACCGCGAAGACTCCGCCGGTCGCCTGCTGGCAGAGTGCCAGGACCTCCGCCAGGGGACCACGGAGCCGCTCGTGATAGACGTGCTCGATCCAGAGCCGTTCCGTCAGCGGGCGCGCCGCCATCTCGCGGGCGTAGGGCTTGAGCCGCTCGATCACCGCCTTCTGGTCGGGGTCGGGATCGCCGAGCAGATGGACCGCGACCTGGGCGGCGACGAAGGCCTGGTCATACGAACGGCGGGCGGCGTGCAGGCGGGCCAGCGCCCCGGCGGCGGCGGGCTTGCCGGTCATGGTCAGGACCTGGCGGGCCATCTCGATGGCCTTCGCTTCCATCCCCGGCTTGCTCGCGTAGAGCTCCGCCAGGATCTCGCCGGCCTGCGCGTCGGCCGGATCGGCCTTGTGCACCACCTCGTACGCGGTGATCGCCCCATCGAGGCTCTTGAGCGCCTTCCGGTAGAGCTCGCCCAGGTTCCGCCAGAGCGCGACGCGAGCCTTCAGCGTCTCCGGCGTCTTCGGCAGCCGCCGGATCATCGCGTGGTAGCCCTGCTCGAGGGCGTTCCAGGAGCGCCGCTCGGTCAGGAGCTTCTCGAGCGCCGCGAACGCCTCCACGAACGTCGGGTCGGCGTCCAGGGCCAGGTTGAAGTGCTCGGCGGCCCGGCCGTCGTCGCCAAGCTCGTCGCGGTAGATCTGCGCGAGCTGGTGGTGGTGGCGTCCCAGGAGCTTCGGATCCCCGCGGACGGCCGGGAGCGCGAGGAGCTGCTCCAGCGTCTCCACCGCCTTCTGCGTCTGCCGCGTCTCGAGGTAGAGGGAGACCAGGTCTTCGAGGACCTCCACCGCGTCCGGCACGATCTTGAGGGCGGTCAGGTTGGCGTCGATCGCCTGGTAGGGGTCGCCGAGGCGCGCATACGCGAGCCGGGCGATGCCGATGCACACCTCGAACCGGGGCGGGCCCTCCAACAGATCGACGAGCCGATTCCGCTGCTCGAGCGCCTCTTCCCAGCGCTCCGCGCCCTCCAGGATCTCGACCAGCGCCTGGAGCGACGGCTCGTGCGCGGGATCGAGTTGGAGAGCGCGCTGGAAGTCCTTCTCCGCCTGCGCGGCGTCGCCGAGCTGCCGCCGGAGCATCCCGAGCTGCCAGAGGATCTCGACGACCTCCAGGTCGGTGAGCTCGTCCCGGTGGTGGCTCAGGATCTTCTGGTAGACCGCGAGCGCCTCGGTACGGCCACCGGACTTCACGAGCAGGTGGCCGAGCCCCTCCAGCGCCGGCAGGTACGATCCGTCGAGCGAGCAGGCGTTGCGGTAGCAAGACAGCGCCTTGTCCATCTTGCCCACCTTGTCGGCGACGTAGCCGAGCCGGTAGGAGTGGCGGCATCCCTCCGACGGATCGCCCGTGGTGCCCGCGACGACGATGTCGAGCATCTTCTCCGCCTGTTCCCATTCCTCGCGGGACTGGTAGATCGCCGCGAGCGGCTGGGCCGACGGGACATGGCCCGGCGTCGCGGCGAGGGCCTCGACGAAGCAGCTCTCCGCCGCGACGAGGTCCTGGAGGACCTCCTGCTGGAAGACGCCGAGGGCATGGAAGAGGCGCGTCTTCTCCGCGGGATCCGAGACCGCTTCGGCCTCCCGCAAGGCCATCCGCGCGTACGCGTCGTGGTCCTCCGCGGCCCGGTAGATCTGCTGGAGCCCGCGCAGCGACGGGACATGAGCCGGATCGATCTCCAGGCAGCGCTGGAACTCCGCGGCCGCGCCGGTCGGGTCACCGAGGTGCGCGAGATGGATCTGGGCGGATCGCCGGTGCAGCTCGACGACCGCGGCCGGATCCGTCTCCAGCCGCATCTCCCGGCCGATCGCCTCGAGCGCGGCCGGCCAGTTCCCCGTCTCCTCGTGAATCTCCCCGAGCGCGTGGAGCGCGTCCTTCCGGCCCGGATCCATCTCCAGCGCGCGGACGAGGAGCCCCTCGGCGTGATCGATCCGCCGCAGGCCGCGGCGCCATACGTCGGCGAGGGAGACCTGGATCGCGACCGCCTCCGCGACGTCGCGCGCGAGGGGCAAGCGACGTTGGAGGGTCAGGGCGAGCCGGTCGGCTTCGCCCGTCCGGCGGTACAGGTCCTCGAGTCCTTCGAGGGCGGGCACGCTGCCGGCGTCGAGCTCCACGACGGCCTCGAGGCAGGCGATGGCTTCCGGGGCCTTGCCCAGCTTCTGGTCCCAGGTCCGCGCCGCCGCCAGGAGCACCTCGACCTTCTCGGCGGGCGTCGCGGTGGCGGCCCGGCGCTCCAGGACGCGAAGAAGGTCTACCGGCCGTTCCAGCTTGCCGTAGAGCCGTTCGAGCGCCCGCAGGGCCGGACCGCTTCCCGGGTCCAGCTCCAGGGCCATCTGATAGGCGGCCACCGCCGCCTCGTCGTCCCCCAAGCCCGTCTCGGTGATCTCGGCGATCTCGATCTGGACGACCACGCGTTCGGGACCCGCGGGGATTCGGTCCCGGGTCTCCTGGAGCAGGGCCACGAGATCGGCCCAGGCCTTCTCGCGCCGGTAGACTCCGGCCAGCTCCCGGATCAGGTCGGCGTTCTCCGGATCGCCCTCGCGAGCGCGCTGGAGGGCGTCGACCGCCTCGGCGACTTCGCCCGCCGCGTCGCTGGCTCTCGCGAGCGCGCGCAAGGCCTCCGTCCGTTCCGCGGGCGTGAGGACCACGTTGACCTTCTGCTCGAGGGTCAGGAGGTGTTCCCGGGTCCTGCCCCGCCGCGCGAAGAGCTGGGCCAGCCGATCGACCACCAGCGGCGACGCCGGCCGGGCCTCGAGCCAGCGCCGCAGGGTCGCCTCGGCCGCCGCCGCGTCGTCGAGGTCCTCGTCCTGGATGTCCGCGAGCTGCAGGAAGAGCGCCTCGGCCCCCGGGGCCGCACCGACGCTCTCCATGACGCTCTCATAGACCGAGAGCAACTCCTCGACGGCGCCGGTCTCGCGCGCCAACCTCCGGAGCAAACCCGCCAGCTCCGCGTCCCGCGGGTCGAGCTCGAAGCCGCGACAGAGCGCCAGGAAGGCGAGGTCCTTCTGCCCGAGCCGCTGTTCCTGCACCTCGGCGAGGCGGCGCAGCAGGGCGAGCTGGCGCTCCCGTCCGGCGACCTGATGGCTCAGCCGGTCGAGCAGGGCGGCGAGCCGCTGCCACTGGCCCCCGCCGGCGAGCGTCTCCTCGAGGGCCGCG
This sequence comes from Myxococcales bacterium, assembly GCA_021807105.1. Classification (GTDB taxonomy): domain Bacteria; phylum Myxococcota; class Myxococcia; order Myxococcales; family JAKAPL01; genus JAKAPL01. The sequence continues at coordinate 6,651 of JAKAPL010000018.1, forward strand.
AGCGCTCGCTCGCTGGTGGGGTCGAGCTCGAGGATCTTCTCCAGCACCGCGACCGCGCGCTCCGGCTGCCCGAGGGTCGCGGCGTAGGCCTGGGCGGCCGCGAACCGAATCTCCGCGGCGTCGGCGGGTCGCTCGGACGCGAGCACATCGGCGCGCGCCTCCATGACACGCACGGTCTCGGGCCAGGCGGAATGAGCCCGGAAGAGAGCCTCGACGCGATCGAGCTCCTGGAGGCCGTGCGGCTCGAGATCCATGGCGCGACGGGCGGCTTCGAGGGCCTCCTGCGGCCTCCCCAGACGATCGAGCGTCTCGGCGAGTTGAAGCCGGATCTCCTTCACCTGCGCGGCGCTCTCCTGCAGCGGGATCAGGCGGCGCAGGACGCCCGCGAGCCCCTCCAAGTCCCCCCGCGCGGCGTGGATGTCGCGCAACGCTTCGAGGGCGCGGCGGTTCTTGGGCTCCCTCTCCAGGATCGCCTGGAACCGCTTTGCCGCCTCGTCCGCCTGGCCCAGTTTGACCCCCATCACCCAGCCGATCCGGTCGTTGAGCCGCGTGATCTCTCTGGGATCGACCGTCGCCTGGAGCCGCGCTTGCAACAACGCCGCGAGGTCCGGCCAGCGGCCGAGCCGCTCCAGCACCTGCTCGAGGCCGGCCATGGCGCTCTCGGCCTTGGGGTCGTGGAGGAGCACCTCCTGCCAGAGCTTCGCGGCCCGCTCGTCGTCGTGGAGCAGGGACGACGCGACCTCGGCCATGTGGGCGACGATCCGATCCCGAGACTGGCCCGCGGGAGCGGCCGCGCGCTGGCGTTCCAGCACCGCGAACAACTCGGGCCCCCGTCCCGCCGACTCGTAGAGCCGATCGAGTGCACGCAGCGCCGGGAGGTGGTTCGGCTCCTGGGCGAGCAGCGCCTCGTACGCCCGCGCGGCCCGGTCCGGCGCCGCGAGGTGCTCCTCGTAAAGCTGGCCCAGGCGGAAGAGGACGGCCGCTGCTTCGGCGGATTTCGTCGCTCGCGCCGCCATCTCCTCCAGCGTGGCGGCGAGCGCGTCCCAGCGTTCGCTCTGCCGGTAAAGCCTCTCGAGCGCGGGGAGCGCGGCGGCCGCCCCGTCCGGATCCAACTCGTGCGCCCGCTCGAAGTTCGCGAGCGCCCCCGCCGGATCCGACCTCTGCTCGGCGAGCCGGCCGAGCTCGAGGGAGAGGGCGGCGATGACCGCCGGCGACCCGCTCTGGCCGAGCGCTTCTTCGTAAAGACCGGCCAACTCCTCGCGCGTCTCGGCCAGATCCGCGACGCGCGCGAGCTCCGCTCGAAGCGCCGCGTCGAGCGGATCGTCAGGAAAGACGCGGCAGAGCGCCATGAAGGCGAGATCGGGCCTCTGCTGGCGCTCGCGGACGCGGGCCAACTGCACCAGGAGGTCCTTGCGAATCCGCGGATCGGCGACGGCCGAGGCGTGGATCTCCAACGTCTCGGCGTACCGGGGCCAATCCTGGGCCGACCGGTAGACCTCTTCCAGGATCTCGGCGGCCCCGGGCGTCTTCAGCCGCTTCATCAACGCTTCGAGCCGGGCAACGGTCTCCGCGTGGTTCGGCTGGGCTTGCAGCGCCGCGCGGTACAGATCGAGCGCCGCGGCCGGATCGGCCAGCGGTCCTTCACGAAGCTGGCCGAGCCGCGAGAGGGCCGCGGCCTGTGCCTTCCCGTCCTTGGCCGCCGCGCCGAGCCGAACTTCTCGTTCGAGGACCGGGGCGAGCTCCGACCAGCGCTCGGCCCCGGCGAGGAGCCGGTCGAGGCGAGCGAGCGCCTCTGGTTCTTCGGGGGAGAGCTCAAGGAGACGCCGATAGGTGTTGATGGCGCCGGCGGCGTCCCGCAGGCCCTCCTCCTGGATCCGGCCAATTTCTCGCAGCAACCCGACGCGGCCCTCCACATCCTCGGTGACGGCGAGCTGGCGTCGCAACGCCTCCAGCGAGCTGCCAGGACCTCCCGAGCGGGCGAGGAGCGCCGCCAGGGCCTCCGATGCGTCCCGGTCGTCCGGAGCGAACTGCAAGACGTGCCTCCATTCCTCCGCCGCCCTGGCCGCGTCCGCGAGGGGCCCCTCGTAGAGACGCGCCATCGCCCAGTGCATCCGCGCGGCCGCCGGAGGCCTCTGCACGCGAGGGACGAGCTCTCCCAGGAGACCGGCGAGCTCTTGCGCCGCCCCGGCCCGCTCCGCCGCGGCGAGGGCGGCGTCCAGCGCGGCCTTCTCCTCCGGGTGCTCGCGCAATGTCTGGCCGGCCGCGATGAAGGCTTGCCGCAACTCTGCCGGCCCGGATGAGTTCTCGGCTTCCATGGCACCTTCCTGGTCGGCCGGCCGGCCCGCGCCCGGACCACCGGTCTCGTCAAGACGTTCTTCCCTTCTACCACCACCCGATCCCAGGAAGGAAAGCTTTGCTCGCCCGAGCAGATCGGGATCGCCCAGCTTCTCGCAGATATCGAGGAGCGCCCGCGAGCCGGCGGTGGCCGGGTCCCCCAGCAGCGCCTCGGCCTGGGCGCACGCCCGCGCGCGCCCGTCGGGAAGAGCCAGCAGGATCCCGGCGGCGAACAAGCGCAGCCTCGGGCTCGCCGTGGGGCAGGAGGCGAGATGCCGCTCGAGGATCTCGGCCGCGGCGGCGCCGTCCCCCTGCTCGATCGCGAGCTCCGCGAGCAGCACGGCCGGAGGGGTTCGCCCGGGGCTCAGATCGAAAGCCTTGCGCAAGGCGCTGACGGCGCGCGATCGAGCCTCTGGCTCCACGAAGGCGCGAACGGCCCCGCGCTCCCAGATCTCGGAGGCAACCGATCGATCCAGCGCGGTCGCCGCCAGCGCTCCCAGGCGGCCCGCGCCCCCTCCGCTTCCGGCCCGGTGCGCCGCGATCCGCTCCACCACCTCGGCCGCCCAGGGGATCGCGGGCCAGAGGAGAAAGCAGCGCCGCAGGTTCTCTTCGACATTCGCGTCGCCGGACGGGTCGTGGAGCGCGTGAAGCGCTGCGAGCCGCAAGTAGATCGCCGCGGCGGCTCGCCGATCGCGCTCCTCGATGGCCCGGGAGCGGAACGTTCGTCCGGCGCGTGCCCAATCCCGCCCGAAGTCGGCGAGTTGGCGCAGTCCCTCCTGGGCCACCGCATGTCCCGGGGCGAGCCGCTCCGCCCGTTCGAGACAAGCCCGCGCGAGGGAATGCTCGATGGGTTCTTCGACGAGCGACGCTCCGAGGCGAGCCAATTCGTCCGCCCGCTCCGACTTCGCGAGGTCCCCGCGTTCGAGGAGCGCGACCACGCTCTTGTACATCCGCGCCGCGATCAGACCCGGCACCGCGTCCCGGGCCGCGGGGAAGGCCACGCGCCGGGCGAGCAGCGCCCGGCAGACCGCGGCGCGCGCGGGCGAATGGGCTGCGTCGTAGAGGTCCGCCGCCCTCGCCAGCTCCTCGACGGAGCTTCCGGCCCCCGCCTCGGCGAGCCGTTCATGACAGCGCGCCGCCGCCTCGCGCGCGCCCCGCGCCTCAAGCAGGCCGGCGAGACGCACGAGCGAATCGAGGTCGTCCGCTGGCCTCGAATCGCCGTGGTCGTCCTCCGGCCGTGGCGATTGCATCCCCACGAGGTCCGCCGCGCCCGCCCCGCGCTCCGCTAGTCCCCGGCCTCCTTGAAGAGGAAGGGATAGTTCACGACGACGATCCCGCCGCCCTTGGGTCTCGGGAACTGCCACTGGTAGACGCGCGAGACGATGCAGTTCTCGACCGTCGCGTTTCCCAGGGTGGACGTCTCGACGTTGGCCCGCCGGATCGCTCCGGTCGCTCCGATGATGAACCGGACCGTAACCTTACCGTTCATGCCGGGATGGCGCACGAGCTCCGATTCGTAACAGAAGCGAATCTGACTGCGGTGCTGGTGGATGACCCTGCGGATCAGCTCCTTGTCGATCGAGCCTTCCACCACCGGGTTGCCACCCGAGATGGGGATGTCGGAGCCCCGCTTCATCCCCATCGCCCCGACGCCGAGCCCGTAGGCCCCGAGACCTCCGCCCCGCCCTTTCGTCCCGATCTCTCCGACGCCGATGGTGCTGCCGAAGCCGCCGCCGCCAGCCCCCGTCCCTCGCAGCCCCAGTCCGCCCAGGCCTCCCGCGTCGCCGATCCCAGGACCGAACATGTGTCCGATCGCGCCCTTGAGATCGCCACCGAGCCCTCCGGCGCCCAGGATGGTCGCGAGGCCTCCGCCCCCGCCGCCGAGCAATCGCATCAGCCCGCTGTTCTTGACGACATCCTGCGCGTTGGCGTCGATGGCCTTCGGGGCCGAGCGCGTGTTGCGGGTGGGCGCGTCCCGCCGCCCCATCTTCCCCTCCTTTTCCTTGTGCTTCGCAGCTTCCTTCGCCAGTTTGTCGCTCTCCTTCTTCAGCTTGTCGGCGAGCGCGTTTTTCGTCTTCGAAGGCGGGTGGACGATGAACTTCGCCATCGCGGCGGGGTTACGGAACAGATCGTCGGCCGTGGTGTCCGTGTCGAGCGGCATCGTCGCCGCGGTGACGATGAAGCCGAGCATCGCGATGGCGATGACCAGGAGGACGTTCAGCCAGCGGTAGTCGACGGCCTGCCAGAAGGGGACGCGAGCCAGCCGGGGCGGCGGCTTGATCGCGACCTCGATCCGGAAGGTCGCGAGCTGGAGCCAGGCGAAGGCGCCCGGCGGCAGCGGCACCACCAGGCAGTCCCGCAACCCGGCGTGCGAGGCCGCCTCGGGGGCCAGCTCCCGGAGCCGCCGCGGCGGCGCGCCGGGAGCCTCGACCTCTCCATCCATCGTCGTGGAGAACGTCAGGTGGGACTTTCCACCCGACAGCTCGACGATCGGGAACTCGTCGCCAGGCAACCCCTGGTCCGGCAGATGAAAATCGCATCGCGGCGACGACCCGATCACGATCTGCCCCGGCCGATCGCGGAAGACCGACCCGATCAAGCTCTCGCCCCAGAAGAACCGAACCTCCACGCCGTGCGCGCCGGACGCGGCCTCGGCTGCCGGCCGCATGCGCACGGCCGCCTGGAGCTCGGGGGATGGCGCGGCAACGACAGGCTCCGCCGTCGGTGCGATCGGCGCGATGACGGAAACGACCGCGGGGCGCCCTTCCTCCGCGACCTCTACCGTCTCGACCGTCGCCTCGGGAGCCCCCAAGTCGCGGACGCTCGCGGAAGCGGCGGCGACCGCGGCGTCGAGCGCCTCGCTGGGATCGCGGGGCGAACCTTCGACGCCGCCGTCGGGCGGGCGCTGCGGCTCCGCGTTCGCCCGGACCTCCTCGGCCGGAGCCGGCTGAGGCGCCAGGCCGACGATGAGCCGGGTGTCGCCGAGCCGGATTTCGTCGCCCGCGGCGAGGACTCCCTTGCTGATCCGCTTGCCGTTGACCCATGTTCCCTCGGGGCTCCCCATGTCGAGGATGCTGACGGCGGCGTCGTTCGAGGTGTCGATCACCGAGTGGACACGGGAAACCTTCGCGTCGTCGAGGCAGAGGTTGGCGGCAGAAAGCCGCCCGATCCGGATGATGTCGAGGTTGAATTCCCGCGTCCCGATGAACGAGGATCCCTTGTAGACCTTCAGCGTGAGAGCGGTGGCCATTCCTCACAACTCTCCGGCGGACTGCAGGACCTTCTGCCGGAACTCCTCCCGGGTTCGGATGAGGTTCGAGTGGGCGACCTTCTTCCGAGCCTCGATGTACTCACCGTCGGGCCGGGTCAGATCGCCTTGGATCGTGTCGTCCTCGAAGTTGATGACCGTCTTCTTCTCGTACGTGACGTTGCCGTCCGCCTTTTCGGCGGCCCACGCCCCCGCCGAGAACCCGGACATACCGAACGCCAGGACCATCACCATGCGTTTCATCGATGCCACCTCGCGGACCAATCTATCACGGTCGAGCGATCCTCACCGCGGCGCCGAGGTCCCGGAGGCGGGGGGGGTGGCCCGGACCGCCTTGCCTTTCCCAGGAGGCCGCGACTTCGCGCGGGCGGCCGGCCCCGCGTCGGTCGGGGACGAGGCCGGGGCGAGGGCGGCCAGTTGCTTGCACTCCTGCATGGCCCCGAAAACAGGATGGCTCCCGGGAAGAGGGCTGCCGGCGCCGTCCAGGAAAGCCCGGTAGTACTTCAACGCCCCGCGGCAGTCGTTCTTCTGCCGTTGCAGCAGCAGGCCCAGATCATAGTCCGCGACGGTCAGCTTCGGGTCGCACGCGAGCGCGTCCTGGTAGGCGCGCTCGGCCTCGTCGACGTGGCCGAGTGCCCGCTCCGCGATCCCGAGGTCGAGCCGGGCGGCGCAAGCCGTCGGCGCCGCCTCGACCAGGCGTCGATACGCGTGCTCGGCCGCCCGGAAGTCCTGGTGGGCCGCGGCGAGCTCGCCGAGCAGGGCGAGCGCAGGTCCATCGTCGGGCCGCAGCGCCAGAGCCGCCTGGAGCTGGGCCATCGCCCCCGGAACGTCTTGCTTCGCGAGGTCGACTCGGGCGAGGGCGAACAGGAGATCGGCGTTGCGGGGATCCACCTTCATCGCCTCCATCACGAGCAGGCGAGCCAGGTCGGTGTCCCCGGCCGCGAGGGCCCGATCGAGCAGGATACGGTACGCCCCGGTCGCCCCAGGATCGCGCGCCAGCGCCGCCCGGGCCAGCTCGGCCGCCCGTGATCCCTCCCCTCTCCGTTCCTCTGCGCGGGCGAGGGCGACGGTGACGCGCGCGTCCTTCGGCCGGCTCTTCGCCGTCTTCTCCAGCAGGACGGCGGCCTCGTCGTTCTTCCCACGCGCTTCCTGGATCCCGGCCAGGTTGATGGCGGCCTCGACGATCCCCGGATTGTCTCGGAGCGCCTTGCCATAGTAGGCCGCCGCTTGCTCGAACGCGCCCCTCTTCTCCAGGAGAACCCCGAGGTCGTACTCGGCCTCCGCGACGCCCGCGTCCGCCGCCGCCCGGTAGAGACCCTCGAGCCGCGCCTCGTCCAGCCGTCCGGCCTTCTCTTCACGCGTCGCCTCGGCGCTTGCCTCCGAGAACAGCCGCCGCGCTCTCGCCGCTTGGTCCGCCACGCTCACCGGCGGCGGCGTGGCGGGCCTCGGCCTTCGGATCGGCTTCGCGGTCGCGCAAGCCGCGAGGAAGAGCAGCCCAAGCCCCCGGGAGAGGAGTGGGATCCGCGCCGCCATCTAACCCCCGCCCCCGGCCCGCGAGGGAGGCTCCGCTGCCCGATCGGCGGCCGTCGCGATCGGGGGCGTCGAGGAAGAGGCCGGCCCGCCGATGGTGGTGATGAGGCCGAGAGGCCGCGCCTCCTGGATCCGCACGGCTGCGGCGATCTCGGGGGGCACGCCGAAGTTCACCGGATCGGCCTTCGCGAGCGCCGCGAGCGCCTCTTGCGCGCAGTCGTTGTACAGGCCGAGATCCCTCGACTTCTCGACCGCGCTGGTCTCGAGCTCCTTGGCCTTCTGCTCGGCCGGCAAAGCCTGCTCACCGAGCTGCTCCTTCCAGGCATCGGTGAGCTGCTCCGACTTGCGAAACTCGGGAGGCACGGGGGCGTCGTACAACGCCTTCGTGAGCTTCTGGTAAGCCCGGGCGATGCGCCAGAGCGCGCAGATGGCCGGACCGCCGGAACCCACGCTCACCGTCAGGGCATACGCGCGCTCGACCTCTTTCGCAGCCTTGGCCTTCGCCAGGATGTCCTTCACGAGCCGCTTCGGGGGCAGGTGGAGGCCGAGCGCCGAGAACGCGTCGAAGAGCTGCTGGTTGACCCCGTAGCTGGCCCAACCGACGGCGTCCAGCGCCACCGGCGAGAGCTTGGCCTTCTCCTCGTGCCGGAAGAACTTGAGCACTCCTTGCTGCACCTTCAGGGCGGCCTTGTCGGCGTGGGTCCTCACGAGGAGCTTCGCGATGCGCCCCTCGACCTCCAGCCAGGCCGAGGCGTCACGAGCCACGTGCTCCGCGTGTTGCTCCAACTGCTGGAGCGCGGCTGCGAGCTTGCCCTGCGCCTCGTAGACATCGGCGATCGAGGCGAAGACCTGCTCGCTCGGGTCGCTCGCGGACGCGTGCTTGGCCGCAGGCCACAGCTCGAGATACTGGAGGCGATCCTTGAGGGCCGCGGCGTACTGCCGGAGCCCCATCCTGTAGACCGCTGCGTTGACGAGTGCCTGCTGCGCCTTGCCCCCGTCGTAGGCTCCGGACGCCGGAGGCCCCGACGGGCGGCGCCGGCGCGCGGCAGCCTTTCCGGAGAGGCGGGCGTACCCCGCCGCGTATTGCTCGTAGTCGCTGGCGGCGTCGGAAAACTCCGCGATCGATTCGTAGGCCTGCGCGTTGGCGAAGAGCGCCTGCGGCATCAGCGAGCTGCCGGGGTGCTGCGCGATGAGTTGCTGCCGGACCTTCATGGAGGTCTCGAAGTCGCCGGCCCGGCGAAAATCCACCGCGGCGTTCCAGAGGGACTGGTCTGCCCGCGGCCCGTCCGGGTACTCGGTCGCGTAGGCAAGGTACTTGCGCGCCGCCTCCTCGAACCGGCCCCCCTTCTCCTCCCCCTCCACGAGCTTGAACCCCGATTCCTCGTAGATCCTGGCGAGGTCGTCCTTGAATTTCCCGACCGCCAAGGCGGGGATCCCCATGAACCGCCGCGCCCAGGCGTGAACCGCGGCGAAGTTCTCGAGGAGGTTGTAGCTGTCCAGCACCAGGTTCGCGCTGTAGCCCGCGATGTCGCTCCGCGGGTGGTTCACCGCGATGTCCTCGAAGCGCGTCACGGCTTGCTGCAGATGGTTGTACGAGTAGTAGATGCGTGCCGCCTTGTAGTTGACCTCCACGACCTTGTCGCCCTGCGGGAAGTCGGCGACGTACCGCCGGCAGGCGTCGAGGAGCCCCTGCTGAGCCGGAGGGATCACGAGGGGGCCCGCGCCCGGGGCCGCTGCCGGAGGTGAGCCCGCCCGCCGGGCCACCTCTTCCCAGGCGAAGACCGCGTCCTCGGCCGCCTTCTCGAACCACTTGCCCGGCTTCTCTCCCCGCTTCTGGCGCGCCTCGTCGCGGGCGACGACCCAGTCGTACTCGTGCGCCGCATCCGCGTACGACTGCCTCTGATCGTAGAGCAGCTCTCCATGGAAGAAACGGAGGATGTACGTCTTGCGGCTGTCGGGGAAGAGCGCAAAGTAGTCGCGGTAGATCGCATCGGCGTAGCCGATCGTCTCCTCGTCTCGGGTCTTCTTCCCCTCGTTGTGCCAGACGACCGCGAGGTGGGAGAGGGTCCGCTCGGCGAGGTCCCGGCCACGGGCGAGCGCCTTCTTGCCCTCCTCGGTCTTCGCCGTCCCGGCGTGCTCGACGCGCTGCAGGACCTGGACGAGGATCGCCGCCTGCTCCGTGGTGATCTTCTTGTCCCCGACCCGCATGGCCGCATCGACGATCCGGGCCTGGAACAACGGCGCCTCGGGCGAGAGCGGGCGCTCGCGCAGGAGCTGCCGGTACGTCAGCACGGCCTCCTTGTCCTTCCCGTCCTGGAAGTACAGGTCCGCGAGCTGAACGAGCATCGTCCAGCCGTTCTCCGCCCCCCCGACCTTGCGGAAATCTTCGCCCGCGGCGAGCGGGTTGCCGAACCGGCTGTAGGTGAGCACGTAGTCCTTCCGCGCGTCCTTGGCGAGCTTCAGCTTGTTCCCTCGGGTAACCGCGGTCGAGACGTCGGCGTACAGGATCACCGTCTTGAACTGATCGGCCGCCGGCTTGAACTGGCCCAGGTTGTAGTAACACCAGCCCTCCTTGTAGAGCGCGTACAGGAAGACCTTGTTCTCCGGATAGCTGGCCGCCCGCTTGTAAGCGGCCAGGGCCTTCATGAGCGCCGAGCGCTGTCCCTTGGAGTTGTCGAAGTAGTACTCGCCGAACGCGAGATAGGAATCGGCCACGTACTTCGACTTGGGGTAGCGCACCACGAGCAGCTTGTAGACCCCCAGCGCCTCGTCTTCGCGGTTCTGATCCCAGAGGTTGTGGCCCAGGAAGTAGAGCACCTCGTCCATCCGCCCGAACCGCGGGTACTTGCGCACGATCTCTTCGTAGCGGGCGACCGCCTCCTTCTGCCACCTCTCGCTCTCGGCGGTCAGACGCGCCTTTCTCGCCTCCGCCCTGGCGACGCCCGCCGCGTCCGCCGCGTTCTTCGCCTGGATGATCGCGTCGTCCGCGCGGTTCTCCTCGAAGAAGAGGTAGCGGCTCTCCTCCCAGGCCAATTCGGCGTACCGGAAGATCAGGTCGGGCATCTCCTTGTCGGTCGACCCCAGCTCGATGATCCTGCGAAGCGTCTCCATCTGGGCCCGGCGCTGGCTCGCGACCTGCAATTCGACCTGATAGCGGAACGCGTCGTACGCGACCGTCGGCCGCGCCTCCTCCTTCTTCGCCTTCTTGCGCGTCACGTCGCCGGCGAGCGAGACGTCAGGGCCGGCGCCGCTCGCCGTCTTATGTCCGATCCCGATGTCCTGCGCCTTTTTCTGGGCGGCGATGGCCGGGCTCGACGGCAAAGCCAGGGCGCCCGCGACGAGGGTGGCGGCGAGGGTCCTCACCGGGTCCCTGCCGCGAGAGTCTGCCGGCAACCCTTCTCGAGGCTGTACTGGTACGTCCCCAGCTCGTCCCGCCAGTACTCACCCTCGTACGGCCAGTACTCTTCGCCCGCGCCCGCGACCGTCGAATGCCGGTACCGGCGCAGCCTCTCCGCCTGCGCGGCCTGTCCCGCGAGCTGCCGCTCGAGGACCTGCTTCTCCCGCTCCTCGGTCTCGAACTGGATCCGAAGGGCCTTGCCGAGCAAGTCCCGGAGCTCGTCGCGCTGGGCCTCCAGACGCGAGCGGGCCACGAGGCCGGCCTTGTTCCGAGCCGCCTGCCGATCGGATCGCAGCTCCGCGAGCAGCGCTTGCGTGAGACGACCGCGGCCGAGCCCCGCCGGCCCGTGCTCGACCGTCGCAATTTCCCCCTGCAGCTCCTGGATGGAGGCGTTCCTCCGTTTCAGTTCTTCGTCGGACAGCGCGAGCTTCAAGACCCGATCGAGGATCGCGTTGCTGCCCGCGAGCCGCTGCCGTCGCTGGATGTCGTCGAGCGAAGCGTAGAACGCCTCCGGGGACGGATTCCCCGCGGTGATCCTCGCCAACTCCTGCTCCACCGGCCCGTAGATCCGCTCGAAGTCGGCGATGGCCGCGCGCGCCTCCACGTACCGGCAATTCTCGTAATAGATGATCGCCTTCACGGTCAGCAGCTCGGGGAAATAGTCGTCCGCGAAGAACGGGGCGTGCAGCGTGACCATGTTCCCGAGCGCGTGCTCGTCGTCCCCCATCCGGTAGTACGCCCAGGCCGCCTCGTAGAGGGCTTCGAGCCACTGCGGGCCGCCGCGCGAGACCTTGCCGTAGTAGAAGACCGCGTTGCGGTTCTGGCGCGCCTCGAAGTGGATGCGGGCGAGGTTCATGAAGGCGAGATCCCGCGTCTTCCAGTCGCGGATCCCCCACGGTGCCCGCGGGTTGGTCACCCGGACGACGTCCTTGAAAGCGACGAGCGCGGGCTCCAGGCTTTGGGGTGAAGCCGGTTGGCCGGGCGCCAGGCCGATCTCCGCATCCTGGTATTCGGCCGTGCCGACGAGGAAGCGCGCCTTGGCGTAGTAGCTGCCGGCCTCACCCGCCGGACGGGAGCCGCCGCGCGGCCTCGGCACGAGCCCGGCGAGTCGCTTCGCCTCGGACAGCGACGCCCGCCCCTCCGCGGCCAGGCCGTCGTGCATCTGGCCGGCGGCGCGTTCCAGGTACCATCGCGCGAGCAGGTAGTGGAATTCGTCCTGGTAGCGGCTGGGGAACGGGGCGTTCGCCCAGCGGGCTACGTCATCGAGGATCAGCGTATCGTCGACCGACTTGCGGCCGATGAAGAAGAGCCACTCCAGGCTCGGCTTGAAGTACCTGCCCGCCTCTCCCCGCGCGAGCACGTTCGAGAAGTGGTGGAGCGCGGAGCGGTACAGCCCCATCTTGTAGAGTGCCTTGGCGAGCAGATACTCGGCCTCCGCGGCTTGCGCCTGCGTCCCCGCGTCCCCGAGCGCGCGGAACGCGAGGCTCGCCGCCTGGCCGTAGCTCCCGGCGCGCAGGAGACCGTTCGCCTTCGGAAGCACCCAGGACGGGGGACCGTGCTTGCCGCGCGGAAGCGGCGGCGGCCCAACCGGTGCGGGCGCCGCCGCCACCGGGGCCGGCGCGACCGGCGGCGCTGGCGGCGCCTGTCCAGAAAGATCGAGCCCCGGCATCATCGTCGGGGCTGGCGCCGCGGGCATCGCCTTCTTGCGGCGAGGTTCCCGTCTTGCCTTCCTCTTTTTCTTCTTGGGGGTCTGGCTCGCCTGCCGATTGCCGGAGAGATCCAGCCCCTCGAACGACATCTGGGCAGCCGCGGTCGAAGACGCGATCAGCGCCGCCAGGTAAACGATCCCGAGCTTCTTCGGCATTCGCTCCTCGCCGCCCTAGTGTCCGCCGCCCCCGAACAGGAACGAGAACCCGACGTTGAACACCAGTTGGCCCTGGACGCCTCCGGCCTCGTACAGGTAGTCGCGCAGCTCGAGCGCGACCGCCATCCCGTCGGAGACGAAGAAGCGCTCGCCCACGCCCGGGCCGAGGGCCGGAGCGACGGTGGTCTTGGCGGCCGTCGTTCCGTCCGGCGCTGCCGGCAACCCCGCGAGGATCGCGCCCGCCCCGAGGAGGAGCGAGAAGTCGAAGTGGAGCACTTCGTCGCCCACGAGCCTCAGCTTGCCATAGATGGGGGTCCAACCGAACTCGACGAGCCCGAAGCCGCTCATCTGACCGGGCAGCTCGGCGAGCTGCGCCGAGGTCGGGCCACCACAGGAGAGTCCCGAACCCACGGACGCGCAGGCGTTCGCCTCGCCCGCCGAGAACGAGAGGCCGTATCCGAGCTTCGCGCCGAGGTAGAACGCCTCGTCGAGGTGGTAGCCGATCGAGAGCTGCGGGATGATCTTCTCGAGGAACGGATCCGCGAGCGAGAACCCCAGTCCGGGCGTGACCTCCAGCTTGCCCGCGACGCTGAAGAGCCGTCCGGAGACCGGTGGGATCCAGCTCGCGAGCCCCGGCGGCGCGTCCGTCGCGTCCTGGCCGGCCCCGAGCACGAGGGCGGCGATCACGAGGCTCGCGGTCACGGTGCGTCCTTCCCGCCCGGGGACGGCAACCAGAAGGTCGCCACCGCGCTCGCGAGGAGCGGCCGCTCCAGCATGCCCGGCTCCCCCGTCGCGTGATCCACGTAGAAGACATACCGGGCCTCGATCCCGGCCGAGAACCAGTCGGTGAAGAACAGGCGCTCACCGACGCCCACGTCGCCCGCGGGCAGGAGGCCCTGCTCTCCGCCGGCCCCATCCAGGCCGGCGAGGACGTACAGGTCGAAGTGCAGGATCGAGTTCGCGACGGCGAGCTTGCCGTACATGGGCGTCCAGGCGAGATCGAGCCCCCCCAGGTAGCGCATCCGGGTCGCATAGAACTGCGAGGAGAGCACCTCCTTCGCGGTCACGACGTTGTCGGTCTCCTGATCGCCGTAGTAGTCAAAGTGAGCGACCAGCGAGAAGGGGTCGGAGATCGCGAAGGCGATCTGCCCGCCGCCTCCCCACTTCTGGAAGAAGGCGTCGTTGAACGACGCCGTCCCGTCCAGCGTGAAGCTCAGCCGATGCGCGAGCCGGAAACTCTCCGGCTGCACGCTCTTGACTCGGTCCGCGAGCTTGGCGTCCTGGCCGGCCGGGTTCGTCGTCTCCGCTTCCGCGGCCATGGCGCCGGACGGTTTCGACGCTCCCGACTTTTCCCCCACCGGCGTCTGCGCCTGCGCGGCGGCCGCCGGCGCACCGCAGAGGACCGCGAGGAAGCCCAGGGGGGCGATCCACATGGGAATCTGTGGTAGGGGGCGCCGCACCGAGTCCCCACTCTAGCGAGTACAGAGACGGTGGGCAATATCCTCGTCCGTGGAGCGGCCCAACTTTTTCTTGGGCCTCGGGTCTCGGGTGCGGGAGGGGGAGCGGGCGCGGGCGGTCAGCCGCTGCCGGAGGTCGATCACGGGCTGCTGAGCGCTCGTCCGGGCCGGACGAGCAGCCGTTCAGGCGAGACGAGCACTCGTCAGGGCGAGATCAGCGCTCGTCTGGGCGAGATCAGCGCTCGTCTAGGCCAGACGAGCAGCCGTCTGGGCTAGACGAGCAGCCGTCTGGGCCAGACGAGCAGCCGTCTGGGCGAGACGAGCAGCCGTCTGGGCGAGACGAGCAGCCGTCTGGGCTAGACGAGCAGCCGTCTGGGCGAGATCAGCGCTCGTCTGGGCTAGACGAGCACCCGTCTGGGCGAGCCCAGCGCTCGACAGGGCGAGCCCAGCGCTCGACAGGGCGAGCCCAACGCTCGACAGGGCGAGATCAGCGCTCGACAGGCCGAGACCGGCGCTCGACAGGCCGAGACCAGCGCTCGACAGGCCGAGACCAGCGCTCGACAGGGCGAGATCAGCGCTCGGCAGGCGGATCGGCTCCGACAATAGGCGACGAGCCCTTTTTCGGGGACGCTCCGTGACGAGCTACACGGGCAGAGGGATTTCACGGTAGAGTGCCCGCCCGTGTCCGTCCGACTGCCCCTGCTCGCGTTCTCCGCCGCCGCCTGGCTCGCCGCCTGCTGTACCCCGACGCCGATTCCCCCGCCCCCGGTTCCGGCGGTCGACGGCGGCTACCTCACGTTCTCGCCGGAGGGTCTCTGGCTGACCGCAGGGCCCGGAGACTCGGCCGCCGGCGTGATCTCGATCGGGAACGCGGGACTCCAGGACGCCCAGGTCACCTCGGTGACCGTCGCGGGCGCGACGCGCCCGGTCTTCTCGGTCGCTCCGGCGAACCTCGACGTTGCCGCCGGCGACGCCGGGGTCGTCACCGTGACGTACGCGCCTCCCACCTGCCTCCTGGACGGCGGTCAGGATCGAGCTTCGCTGGAGGTCGAGAGCGACGCGGTGAACACCCCGACCTTCTCCGTCACGCTCGTCGGGTCGTGCGCGTCCCCGGACGCGGGCGTCCCTGCGCCTCCCGACGGCGGCGTCGACGGCGGGGCCGCCTGAACGGCTTCAGCGTTCCACGAGCGGCGGCAGCGCCGTCCCTTCGGGGATGTGCCGCAGCGCGGCGGAGTTGATGCAGTAACGTAACCCGGCCGGGGGCGGGCCGTCGCGGAAGACGTGGCCGAGATGGCCGTCGCAGCGGGCGCACCGAACCTCGGTACGAACGCTCCCATGCGATTCATCCCGGCGCTCGATCACCGCGCCCGGACCCATGGGATCGAGAAACGAGGGCCAGCCGGTGCCCGACTCGAACTTACGGCCGGCGTGGAAGAGGGGCGCGTGGCATCCCGCGCAGACATAGGTGCCGGGTTCGTGCGTCCCCGCGTAGCAGCCGGAGAACGGCGTCTCCGTCCCGGCACGCCGCAGCACCTCGAACTGTTCGGAGGTCAGGCGCCGCCTCCATTCGTCATCGCCGAGCGTGAGCTTGTCCATGGCCACCTTCCCCGCTCAGGTGGGCAGGAAGAGTTTGATGCCTACGAGGATCATCCGATCGTTCCATTGTACGATCTGCTGGCGGTAGGCGACGTCGAAGGCGAACCCCTGGACCACGACGCCCGCCCCCGCCGAGGCGAAGTTCCCGTTGATGAGCCCGTCGTACAGGTAGCCCGCGCGCAGGGCGACGAGCCCGGCGAGGAAGTACTCGCCGCCCAGGTGCCAGTCGAAGACGGGCTGCGGCGTCGCGAGGTTCACGACCGCGTCGCCGGCGACGTGGTAGCTCGCGTCGGTCCCCACCGCGGCCGCGAGCGCCACCTCCCTCGGGGCGAGGACGTTGTTCTCGACCCCGATGAGGTTGTATCCGATCCCGGTGATCGTGAGGATGTCCAGCGGCTTGATGATGAGCGCCGCGTCGCCGGTGATGGCGTTGATCGGCTGCGCCATGCCGAAGTCGAGCCAGTGGCCCGAGAAGCCGAGGTAGATCATCCCGGCGAGGGGGAAGCTCATCGCGAGGCGGAGGTCGTTGCCCGAAAAGCGGGAGGCCTCCGTGCCCGAGGCGAGGTGGGTGTAGTCGATCCCGACCGCGAGGGGGGAGGTGTTGGAATCGACGATCGAGCCGTTCCAGTAGGTCGCCGGGGCGCCGGGGGCGTAACCGAAGAAGCCGTCGAGCTCGTAGCGCGGGGCGAGCGACATCGCCGCGGGGTTGTCGACGATGGCGTCGTTGCTCGTGCCGACGGCCCGGAAGGCGTCGCCCATGCCGACGGAGCGAACGCCGGCGACGGTTTCCGGCGTGTACGTCTCGACGGCCGCGCGGGCGGGGAGGGGGAGCGCGAGGAGCAGCGCAACGAGGAAAGACCGGCTCATGGCGGGGGCAGGCTAGCGAAGGGCCTTGCGGAGCACAAGCATTCCTCCCGGGAACCGGATTGGACTATGCTCGGGGCGTGGTCGTTTTCCTGCTCGCCGCCTCCCTGTTGTCGGCCGGACCGTCCCTGTGGAGCTACCGGACTCCGGACGGGATCGAGCATTACGTGGAGAGCGAGGTCGACGTGCCCGCGCCCTTCCGGCGGGCGGCGCGGCCGGTGGATCTGTCCGGCGTCTCGCTCAACCGGAATCTGGAGAAGGGGTTCGAGAACGCCGCCCACGAGGCCGCCCGTGCCGCGCAGATGCGCGCGGACGCCGAGGACGCGAAGAGGTTGCCTGCCGGCACGTGGGCGATGCTCCGCCTCCTCCCCGGCCGCGTCCCGCTCGCCGCGGGGGGAATCGCCTTCGCCCTCGTGGCCCTCCTGCTCGGCCGGCTGTTGCGCCGCTCTCCCTCCCGGGCGTGGCTGGGGCGCGTCGCCCGCGTCGCCGGGTGGGTCACGGCCGCCTGCGTCCTGCTCCTCGTGGTCCGGCTGGCGCTGCCCCACGCTCCGGCTTGGGAGCGATCGCTCTCCCGCTTGAGCTTCCGCGCGCTGCGCGCCCGTCAGGACGAGAACGCCGACGTCATGGACCGGAACATCGCGAAGGCCCGGATGCGGGCCCTCGGCCTCGACAGCGGCGGCGCAGGCTCCCGGGCGCGCAAACCTGCCGCTCCCTTCTGGAGCGGCTCGCAGCCCCCCGCCGGACTGCTGCGCCCCTGATCGGCCGCGGCCCCTCGTGCCGCACGAAGATCCCACCGGGAGGTCCCGAACGCCTCGCTACGCCGTCCCGTGGCGCGCGATCAGGCGGGCTCATGTCTCTCCCGAGGCGATCTCGATCTTCGCCCGGGGGCGGCCGAAGAGGCGCGCGCCCCAGATGCCGACCTCGTACATGAGGCACATCGGAACCGCCATGATGGCGAGGTTCAGCGGGTCACCGGTCGGGGTGATGATCGCCGCGGCAATCGTGTTGAGCAGGATCGCGTAGCGGCGGTGCTTCGCGAGCCAACTGCCGTCGACGAGACCGAGCATCGCGAGCGCCGTGATGAGGAGCGGCATCTCGAAGATCAGGCCGAAGGCCAGCTCCAGCGCGAGCACGAAGGTGAGCTGGTCGGACATCGAGAGCCAGGGCTCGATCCAGGCCGCGTCATCCCCGCTCCCGACGCCGATGAGATAGGAGAGCGCCGCCGGCAGCACGAGGTAGTAACAGAAGATCGCGCCGCCCAGGAAGAACGCCGTGCCGCTCGTGACGAAGGGTACGACGTAGCGGGTCTCGCGCGGCAGCAGCGCGGGGGCGATGAACTTCCAGAGCTGGTAGAGGATGGCGGGGGACGCCAGGAAGATCCCGGCGTAGATGCCGACCTTGAGGTAGACGGTGAACTTCTCCATCACCGCCGTCGGGTGGAGCATGCGGGCGTGCGCGGGCAAGGCCGCGAGCACGGGGGCCATCAGGAAGTGGAAGATCTGCGGGGAGAACCAGCAGGCGATCCCGGCCCCGATGCCGATCGCCCAGAGCATCCGGATGAGGCGGGTCCGCAGCTCCCCGAGGTGTTCGAGGAACGTCATGCGCACGTCGGGCATGTCTTACGCCTTGGCAATCGGGGGCGCGGCGGCTCCGTCGGTCGCCGGCGCGGCGGCAGGCGGCTGCGCGGGTGGCGCCTCGATCGCCGGCGGGGCAGCCAGCGGCTGCGCCCCCGCGGGAGGCAGCGAGCCGGCCGGGCGCAGGGTGAGCGGCGTCTTCTCCGCCTGCGCCTCCGCCCGATAGAGCTCTTCCTCGACCGTGTGGCGCAGATCGTCGCTCGCCCGCCGCAGCTCCTTCATCCCCTTGCCGAGAGTCCGCGCGACCTCAGGCAGCTTCTCGGGCCCGAGCAGGATGAGGGCCAAGAGGAGGATGACGACCAGCTCTCCGGGACCGATGTTGAACATGGCGTCTCTCGCCGGCGCGAGGGCCGGAGAAGGGGAAGCATACTCTAAACCGCGCCGGTGTGTCGCGCCGTCCCGATCGGCTCAGTTCGGGAGGGTGAACAGGCCCGAGCTGCTCACCGGACGGGTCTTATCGGCCTCCACCTGCGGCTGCGTCCCCTTCCGGAACGGCTCGATGATTCCCCCCGGGGCTCCCGGCTCGACCGGCTTTCCGGTGCGGCGGTCGACCCAGGCCCAGACGATCTGCCCGGGCTCCGGCGGCGTCCAGGGCTTCTCCGGCCGGCCGGCCAGCGCCCGCTGCATGTAATCGAGCCAGATCGGCAGCGCCGCCCGCCCGCCGTTCTCGTACTTGCCGAGCGGCATCTCGTAGCTGTCGTAACCGACCCACGTGCCGGTGACGAGGTCGCCGGTGAAGCCCATGAACCAGGCGTCGAAGCTGTCGTTCGTCGTCCCCGTCTTCCCGGCCGCCGGCTTGCCGAGCCGGGAAGCCTCGGCCCCGGTCCCCATCTGCACGACCTCCTGCATGAGGTGGGTCGTCAGGAAGGCGGTCGTCGGGTCGATGACCTGCTCGGGCGCGCGCAGCGAGGCCGCCGCGCCGCCGGCGAGCCGATCGGCGAGCGAGGCCCAGGCGTCGCCCAGCGCGACGTGGTCCTCCAGGATCCGGCCGTCCCGGTCGGTCACCTTCTCGATCAGGCGAGGATGGACACGCCGCCCCATCCGGTCGAAGAGCGCGTAGACCGAGGTCAGATCCCAGAGGGAGACGCAGGAGGAGCCGAGGGCGATCGAGAGATCCTCGTTGACCTTCGTCGTGATCCCGAGCCGGTGCGCCCAGGCGACGATGTCCTTGGGGCCCACCGCCGCGGCCGTCTTGACCGCCGGGATGTTCATCGAGTTGATGAGCGCGACCCGCAACGGCACGTCGCCCTTGAAGTCCGACTCGTAGTTCTCCGGCTTCCAGACCTTCGCGGTCTGCGGGTCGTCGAAGACGATCGGGGAGTCGACGAGGACGGTGCTCATCGTCCAGCCGAGCTTGTCGATCGCCTTCGAGTAGACGATCGGCTTGAACGCCGACCCCGGCTGCCGGCACGACTGCTGCGCCCGGTTGAACTCCGAGGCGTCGAAGTCATAGCCACCGACGAGCGCCTTCACCTCGCCGTCCCGCGGGTCGAGCGAGACGAGCGCCCCCTGGAGGTGGGGCATCTGCTCCAGGGTCACGAGCGTCCCACGCTCGGGCAGGAGGCGCCGCGCCTCCGGGAAGTCCTTGACGAGCTCCGCCCGGCTCGCGACCCGCACGAGGATCACGTCGCCCGCGTGCAGCGGCTGCGTCAGCCGGTCCACGAGCGCGCTCGGGTAGTAGGCGTCGGGGTTCGGCTTGCGGGCCCAGCGCGAGCCGGCGATCGTCAGGGTGGCCGTCCGATTCCCGATCTGCACCTCGGCGAGCGCGGGCGAGACGCGGGCGAGGACGCCGACATAGTAGCGCCCCTCGACGAGACCGCCGCCGCCCAGCCTCTTCGCCACCCTGTCCAGGAAAGCGGGCACGCGATCCGGCGTCAGGTGCGCGAGCGGCCCGAAGTAGCCCTGCCGCTTGTCGACGCGGGTGAGGCCCGACAGGAGCGCCTGCTGCGCGGCCTGCTGGTCATCCAGGTCGAGGGTCGCGTCGATCGTGAGCCCGCCGGTGAGGAGCCGCTCGTTGCCGTAGCGGGCCGAGACGTCGCGGCGCACCTGCTCGGCGAAGAAGGGCGCCCGGTCGTGGAAGACGTCCTCCATCGGGTAGACGCGGATGGGTTCGGCGTCGGCGGACGCGCGCTCCGCCTCGTCGATCATCCCGCACTCCGCCATCCGCCGCAGGACGTACGAGCGGCGCCGGCGCGCGGACTCGGGATGGGCGAAGGGCGAGTAGCGGCTCGGCGCCTGGGGGAGACCGGCGATCAGCGCGGCCTGGGCGAGGGTGAGATCCCGCGGCTCCTCGTGGAAGTAGTTCTCCGCCGCCGCGCGCACGCCGTAGGCGTGGTGGCCGAGGTAGACGTGGTTCAGATACAGGTAGAGGATCTCCTCCTTCGTGAGGCGGGCCTCCAGGCGGCGGGCGAGGATCAGCTCCTTGATCTTGCGGGCGAGCGTCCGCGCGGTCGCCGCCTTCTGGCCGATCGCGGTCACCAGGATGGCCTTCGCGGTCTGCTGCGTGAGGGTCGAGGCCCCGCGAATGTGGTAGCCGATCGCGTCCTGGAACGCCGCGCGGAGGATGGCCAGGGCGTCGAACCCGTGATGATCGAAGAAGTTCTTGTCCTCCGAGGCGACGAACGCCTGGACGAGCCGTCGGGGGATCCGATCGTAGGGGAGCATCTTGCGCCGCTCGTCGAAGAATTCGGCGAGCAGCCGCCCGTCGGAGGCGCGCAGCTCGGAGAGGAGCGGCGGGCGGTAGTCCGCGGCGGTGGGGATCGACGGGACGTCGGTGCTGTACCGGACGTAGAGGGCGAAGCCGGCCGCGCCCCCGAGGATCGCCGCCGTGAGCCCGCCGACGAGCGAGAGCCGGAGGAGCGCACCGAACGGCGAGCCGCGCGGGCGGACCCCTTCGAGCACGACGGGCCGGCGCGGCGGCGCGGTGACGGGCGCGGTCGGCGGCATAGGGTGCGGCAGTGTAGTGCAGGGGTCGCCGGAGCGGCAAACCGGCCGGGGCTTCGTCCGGCCTCCCGCCTGCGGTACGATGGGCGCGTGGCCAGCTCCAAGATCGACGGCCCGGCCGGCGACGCGCTCGATCCGGGCGCCGACCAGCGCTTCGCGGTACGCGCGCGGGCGCTCTTCTACGCGCGGATGACGTTCCTCGCCCTCGGCCTCGCCGTGCTCTCGATCCCAGGCTGGGGCCAGGCGTTCGGAATCCACGGGCGAATCGGGTTCCTCGTCTATTTCTTCATGCTCGCGTACAGCGTCGCGAACTACCTCTTCATCACCCATCCGTCGCTCGGACGGCCCACGACCTTCGTCACCCTCTGCATCGATCTCCTAGTCCTCGTCTACCTGATCGCGGCCTCGGGGGGGCTCGAGAGCCCGCTGCTCGCGACGCAGGTGATGATCACGACGCTCTTCGCGATCCTCTTCCCGAAGCCGCTCGCGATCGTCCCCCCGCTCCTCACCCTGCCGATCGTCGCCCGGCTCGACCAGCTCCTCGCCGGAAAGGGATCGGTGCTCGTCGAGTCGCTGATCCTCGTCTGGTACACGGCCATCAACGCCGTCGTGGTCTACGTGATCGTCTTCCTGAACCAGCGCGACGAGACCCAGCGCAAGGAGCTGCTCTCCCTCCAGCGGGAGATGAAACAGCTCGCGGTCGTCGAGGAGCGCAACCGCCTCGCCCGCGAGATCCACGACGGCCTCGGCGGCGCCCTCTCCTCGCTCATCCTCCAGGCCGAGTACCTCCAGCAGCTCGCCCACCCGCCGGAGCGGCTGACCGAGCTTCGGCGCGAGATCGGCGACCTCAAATCGGCGGCCGAGGAGGCCATCGACGAGCTGCGCCGGTCGCTGCGGATGATGCGCGAGGACTTCGATCTCGTGCCGGCCATCGAGGAGAAATGCCGGACGTTCGGCGAGCGGGCGCACCTCGCCGTGACCTTCTCGCGCTCGGGGCTCGACGCGCCCATCCCGCCTGAGGTGCAGCTCACGGTCTTCCGCGTCCTCCAAGAGTCGCTCGCCAACGTCGCCAAGCACGCCGAGGCGCGCACCGTCCGGGTCGAGCTCTCGTTCCGCGAGGAGGCGCTCGCGCTCTCGGTGATCGACGACGGCAAGGGCTTCTCCGGCGAAGCGGCGCCCGGACATTACGGCCTCGCGAACCTGCGCGACCGAGCCCGGCGACTCGAGGGCGAGGCGGAGGTCGTCTCGACGCCGGGCAGGGGCACGACCGTCCTGTTGACCTTGCCGCTTTGCGCCCCGCCCCTCCTTCCGCAGGCCGCCCTCGGGAGTTGACCCATGGACCCGATCCAGCTTTTCATCGTCGAGGATCAGCCGAAGATCCTGAAGGCCCAGGTGAAGCTCCTGCAAGGGGTGCCGGAGCTGAAGCTCCTCGGCTCGGCGGGCACGGGCGAAGAGGCGCTCGCCGCGATCGAGAAGGGGGTCCCCGATGTCGTCCTGTGCGATCTCGGCCTGCCCGGGATGAGCGGCATCGAGGTGACGCGGAGCCTGAAGGCACGCCACCCGAAGGTCGAGCTGCTGATCTTCACGATCTTCGACGAGGAGGACAAGGTCCTGGAGGCCATCCGGGCCGGCGCGGCCGGCTACCTGCTCAAGGGGGCGACCGCGGACAAGATCGTCGCGGCGATCAAGGACGTCCACGGCGGCGGGACGGTCATCCAGCCGAGCCTCGCGCGGCGAATCCTGCGACACTTCAACGCGGTGACGCCGGCGCCGGGCGCCCCGCCCGCGCCCGGGATGAGGCCCGAGCGGACGCCCTCGCTCACCGAACGGGAGTCGCAGATCCTCGAGCTGATCGCGAAGGGGCTGTCGAACGGCGAGGCGGGTCACGTGCTCGGGATCACCGCCGGCACGATTCGGACGCACCTCGAGAAGATCTACGAGAAGCTCGACGTGACCAACCGCGTCGAGGCGGTCACCGAGGGCATCCGCAAGGGGCTGATCGACGTCTGATCACGGGGCGAGGAACGAGAGCTGGCGGCCCGCGATCGCGCCGTCGCGCCGGTACGAGAAGAACGCGCGACCACCCCCGGCGCACGCGGTGCAAACGGCGATCTCCGCGATCCGTGCGACCCCCGCCGCCGCGAGGGCCCGGCGGTTCGCGAGACCGAGATCGAGGAACGGTCCGCCCGGCGCCCGCCGCGCGACGTCGGCGCCGAAGGCCGCGGCAAAACGAGCGGCGAGATCCTCTCCGACCGCGTAGCAGCAAGGGCCGATCCGCGGTCCGATCGCGGCGAGCAGGTCCGGCGGACGCGCCCCCGCGCCGGCGAGCGCCGCGACGGCCGCGGCCGGACCGCGGGCGATCGTGCCGCGCCAACCCGCGTGGACGGCCGCGCCCAGGCGGGTGCGCGGGTCGAAGAGCAGGATGGGGACGCAGTCGGCGGTGAACACGCCCGCCGCGCCCCCCGGGCGGACGAGGAGGACGTCGGCTTCTCTTCCCTCGGCGGCGTCGGCCCAGACGGCGTTCGTCCCGTGGACCTGGACGGCCGTCGCGATCCCCGCCGCCACCCCCGCCCGCCGCGCGAGGAGCGCGCGGACCTCCGGGTCCTTCGCGTCGCCGGCGGCGGCGGTCGAGAAGCCGTGCCGCGCACCGGCCTCGGTGAGAATCTCGGCGAGGAGGAGCGGCCCCCTCGTGGCGCGCGAGAGTCCGATTCGTCAACCCTTGAGCAGCCGGGCGGCGGTCACGCCGCCGTCGATCAGCGCGGAGTCCACCGAGACGCCGTGGTAGGCCGCGCCGCAGAGCGCGAGCGACGGGAAGCGGGCGGCCTCCTTCTCGACGGCCTTCACCCGCGCCGCGTGGCCGACCTCGATCTGCGGGATGGCTCGCGCGTGGCGGACGACGCGGGTGAAGACGGGGTCGCCGGCGAGGCCGAGCGCCCGTCCCAGCGCGGCGCGGGCGAGCTCCACGAGGCCCGCGTCGGAGGCGTCGACGACCTGGGGCCTGCGGACTCCCCCCACCATCGCCGTGAGCAGCGCGCAGCCCTCGGGCGCGCGGCCCGGGAAGAGCCAGCCGGGGAAGAGCGCTCCCAGCATCCCCAGGGTGCCGTCGCCATCGATGAGGCCGAAGCCCGCGGCGGGGCGCGCGAGCTGGGAATCCTTCACCCCCAGATGGACGACCGCGACCGGAGCGTAAGGGATGGCGCCGAGCGCGCCGGCGAGGCCGGGGGCAAAGCCGCGACAGAGGTTTGCGGCGGCGAAGGCCGGCAGCGCCAGGATCACGGATTCGAAGGAGCCTTCTCCCGGCGCCGCCCCGTCCCAGCCCACGCGAAAGCCCGCTCCCTCGGGCGCGAGCGAGACCACGGGGGTCGCGAGCCGGAGCCGCTCGCCCAGCCTGCCGGCCATCGCCCGAACGAGGGCCGAAAGCCCGCCCGCGAACGACCAGAGACCCGGCCGGGGCTTCGGCTTGCCGCGCGAGGCGCGCCCCGCGGCCAGCGCGCCGAGGAGCAGGCTGCGATGGTCCCGGGAGATCGCTCCGAGCGAGGGGAACGCCTCCTGGGCCGACAGACGCTCCGGGTCGCCCGCGTAGACGCCGCGGGCCATCACCCCGGCGGCGAGCGCGCCCGCCTGCCTGCCGAGGCGCGAGACGAGGTAGTCGTGCAGCGACCCGTCAGGACCGGGGCGGCCGGGCCAGAACGGTTCGAGCGCCGCCCGCGCCCAGCCGCCCGCGGAGAAGAGTCCCAGGCTCGGCGCCGCGTGGAGCCTGCCCCGGGTGAAGACGTAGCGGGCCGCGCGCGCCCGGGCGTCGCGGATCTCCGGCGCGAGGCCGAGCTTCGCGGCGAGGCCGTGGGCCGTCGAGGCGCCCGCCATGAGCGCCGTCGGTCCATCCTCCGCGAGGAAGCCTCCCTCGGGGACGGTGCCGATCTTGCCGCCCGGCTTCTCCGCCGCCTCGAAGACGACCGGCTCCGCGCCGCCCTCGCGGAGCGCCAACGCCGCCGAAAGTCCCGCCGCGCCCGCGCCCACGACCGCCACCCGCTTGCCGCGCATCGTCATGATCCTTCCCCCCCCCGAGCGAGTCCCTTCCCTTCCCTTCCCCGGGTCGGCTCGCCCGCAGGGTCCGCGCCGGCCTCGACGGCTTCCCGCACGTACGCCGCCAGCGCCTCGATGAACTCGGGACGCTCGCCCGGCGTTCGCGCGCGGACGAACACGGCCGCGCCCGCCCGCTCCGCCGCCCCCCGCCCCAGCACGTCTAGGTCGTAGAGCGTCTCCAGGTGCTCGGAGACGAAGGTGAGCGGCACGAGGACGAGCGCCCGCCCGCGCGCCCGCGCGCTCACCGTCTCGACCATGTCGGGGCCCAGCCACCGGCCCGGCCGGACGCGGCTCTGGTAGGCGAGGGTCCATTCGTCCGGCGCGAGGCCGGCCGCGCCCGCGATCGCCCGCGCCGACGCCTGCACCTCCTGCTCGTAGGGGTCCCCCTGCTCGATCACGCGCCGGGGGAGGCCGTGGGCGCTGAACACGACGTGCCGGACGACCCCCGCGGGCAGCCGGGAAAGGGCCTCGCGCACGCCGGAGGCGGCCGCCGCGACGTAGCGCGGCTCCGCGCCGAAGCGGAGCACGCGCGAGAGCGGCAGCTCTCTCGGCCAGCAGCGGGCGATCTCCTCGAACGACGAGCCGGTCGTCGCGTCCGAGAACTGCGGATAGAGCGTGAGGGCCACCGCTCGCCCGGCGCCCGCGGCGAGCGCGTCTTCCACCGCCTCGCGGATCGCGGGATGACCGCAGCGCATCGCGACATGGCACGAGAAGCCGGGCCCCAGCCGGGCCGCCAGGGCGCCCGCCTGGGCCTCGGTGGCCGCGACGAGCGGAGAACCTCCGCCGATCTTCCGGTACTTCGCCCGCGACGAGGGGGCGCGCGCCACGGAGATCGCGAAGGCGAGCGGCAGCCGCAGCGCGGCGGGCAGCCCGAGGATGTGCGGATCCGAGAACAGCTCGCGCAGGTAGGGCCGGACCTCGGCGAGGTCCCGCGGCCCGCCCAGGTTAACGAGGAAGACCGCGGTCTTCGCTGGTTCCGGCGGCATGGCGGGCGCGAGAATGCCCCGGCCGGGCCTCCCTTGCAACCCTTGGGGGCCTTGAGCCGCCCGCGCTCTAGAGGCAGGCGGGGTGAGTCCAGCTCTGGCTGGGCGGCGCCCGCGCGAACCGTCCGGCCCGGGGCAGGGCTCCAAGGGTGATTGATAAAACGGCTCGCCGGGGATAAAGAAGGCGGGCAGATGGCGGCCCGCCGTTCGGGCGGACGCAAAGGGAGAAAGAGATGGCCAGCGAGCACACCGTCGAGTTGCGGGACGACAACTTCCAGCAGGAGGTCCTCCAGAACGAGAGCCCGGTCCTGGTGGACTTCTGGGCGGCCTGGTGCATGCCCTGCCGGGCCATCGCGCCGGCCGTCGAGGAGCTCGCGGCGAGCTACGCGGGCAAGGTCAAGTTCGGCAAGCTGAACGTCGACGACCACCCGGGCACGGCGCAGAGCTACGGCATCCGCAGCATCCCGACCCTGCTCGTCTTCAAGGGCGGCAAGGTGGTGGAGCAGATCATCGGCGCGGTCCCCAAGGCCAAGATCGAGAACGCGCTCCGCAAGGCGCTGTAGGATCGGCGCCTCGCGGCGGCGTCCGCCGGTCCCCCCGCGAGCCTACTTCTTCGCCGTCGTCGCCGGAGGCGTCTCCGCGAGGTCGGCCTGGGTCGCGGGGATCTGCGAGAGCCGGTAGCTCTCGATCTGGAAGACTCGCGGCGAGGCGGCGGCCTTGATGTAGAGCTTGCCACCCTCCTCCTTGCCGACGTCCAGCTCGGCGATCGTCTTTCCGCCCGCCCCGAGGATCGTCACGGTCTTCGCCGGCGAGGCGAGCCCCCAACCGGAGAGCTGCGCGGCCGTCGCCTGCTCGGCGGCGATCGACGATCCCTTCAGGTTCTGGAGGGTGGAGAGGAGCGAGGAGCACTTCCACTTCTTCGCCGGCTGGCCGCCGGAGGCGAGCGTCCAGGCGTCGGGCGCGAAGCCTGCGTCGGTCTTGGCGCGGTGCCGATCGACCCCGAAGCTCGCCGTCCCCACCCGGAACGAGAGGCCGGTCGCGTCCTTCTCGTCGAAGGCGAGGACCGTCTTGTCCCGCAGATCCATCACCGTCAGGTCGAGATCCTTGACGATGCTCGACGGCACCTCGGCGATCCACGGATCGGAGGCGCGCTTGACGTAGACGTGCTCCATCCCGCCCTCCTTCTGGTCGGCGATGGCCAGGGTCTTCTGCACGGAGTCCTTCCCGAGGGTCACCTCGACGGTGTACGCCGGCTTGTCGAGCCCGAAGCGCGACAGCTCCTCCGTGGAGGCCTGCTCGCTCGAAAAGCGGGTCGCCCGCAGGTTCCGCAGCGACGCGAGGATCTGCTCCGCCCTCTGGGCGTCGGCCTTCTCCTGGATGGGCGTGACGATCGACCAGTCGCTCCCGGACTTGCGGGACAGCGAGAAGCTGAGCTTCGGCCCGACGACCGAGAGCTGCGTGACCGCGTCGTCCTCGAACGCGAAGACGTTCTTGTCGCGCAGGTCGAAGAGCCCCTTGTCGAGCGGGTACTTGAGCGCGCCCTCGCAGACGTCGACGCCTGCGCCGCCCGAGGTCTTGGTGAACAACGTGCCGTCGTAC
This sequence comes from Myxococcales bacterium, assembly GCA_021807105.1. GTDB lineage: Bacteria > Myxococcota > Myxococcia > Myxococcales > JAKAPL01 > JAKAPL01. Next base: position 34,203 of record JAKAPL010000018.1, read on the forward strand.
GGGTTGTCGTCGCCGACCTCGAGCTTCTGCTTGCCACCGGCGGCGAGCGTCACCTCGATCGTGATCCTCGGCTTCGCGAGCCCGTACTCCGAGAGGTCCGCGCCGCCCTCGACCCCCCGGAGCCGCTTGAGGCCCGCGAGCTTGTCGACGAGCGCGTTCACCGAGAGCGCGTCGGCCGGCGCCTGGATCGGCGCCGTGATCCTCCAGCCGCTCGCCCCGTCCCGGGCGATCGTCGTGGTCGCGCCCTTGGCGGTGACGCTGATCTCCTTCACGTCGCCGGCCTTGAACGAGAAGAGCGTGTTCTGCTCGTCCTTGGCCTTCTGCTCCGCCTGGCCGCGCTTGAAGACGCCGAACCAGGCGTAGCCGCCGAGGGCCGCGGCGATCGACGCCACGATCGCCAGCATGGAAAGCGTCCGCTGCCGCTGGGTCATCGCCATGGCGGCTCCCGCCTACTTCGACCGGCGCACGCGCCAGATGGCGATGCCCACGGCGAGCAGCGTCACCGGCAGCACGTCGATGCTGAAGAACTGGACCAGGGTCATCTCGCGCTGCCCCATCGTCAGGTGGCTCGCCGCGCGCGATCGCGGGCGGATGGTGATCCGGTCGGTGTCTCCGGCCATCCAGCTCACCGTGTTCATGAAGAGGTCCTGGTTGCCGGGCCCGATCGCCCCCCAACGGTTGTCGGGGAACTCGCTGTCGCCGAAGACCGCGAGCCGGATCTCGCTCGATCGGTCGTCCGTCCGCCCCGCGGGCAGCGTCTTCGAGGCCACGATCGCGACGGCGAGCGACCCGCGGACCATCCCCTCGGGGCTCGCCTTCCCCTGCGCGAGCTGCGCGAAGTCGGTCTCGCCCCAGGCGGTCGGGTTCGTCGTCGCGAGGGCGAGCGGCCTGGGAGCGCTCGGATCGGAGAGGGCGGTGAGCGAACGGCAGGTCGGGAAGACCGTCGTCTCGTTGAAGTCCTTGGTGATCGCGTGCTGCGCGTAGTTCCCGACCACGGGCACGTCGAGGTTCGTCCCCGCGAGGCGCGACAGGGGGTCGATGATCTCGTCGTCGTTCGCCTGGATGCCGTACTGCTTCATGAGCCCGGAGAGCCCGCTCCGGACCTGGGGCTCGAGCAGCACGGCCACGTGGCCGCCCACCTTCAGGTAGTCGGAGAGGAGCTTGACCTCGGGGTCGAGGAACCTCTTCTGCGGCCCCGCGATCACGATCGCCTCGGCGTCCTTCGGGATCTCCTTCACGTCGAGCAGGTTCAACGTGTCGCTCTGGATCCCCTCGTTCGCGAGCGCCTTGACCACCTGCGAGTAGCCGGTCGCCTGCGTGTCCTTGATGTCCGCCTCCCCGTGGCCGGTGGTGAAGTAGATCTTCTTCTCCCCGCCGTGGCTGATCTTCACGATGGCGTTGGTCAGCCCCTCCTCGCTCACCGCCTGGACCTTGTCCTGCTGCTTGCCCAGGGCGACGACCAGCGCCGGGCCGGAGTCCTTCTTGATGCCGAACTCGCGGACCTTGGCCGGGCTCTTGTCGGGGTCCACGAACTGGTAGGTGAACTTGTCGCCGCCCACGTCGTGGTAGCGCTGGAGGAGGTCCCGCACCCCCGCGTAGTCACGGTCGGACGGCGTGTAGAAGGCGTAAGCGTGGACCGTCTGGGTGAGCCCCTTGAGCGTCTTCTGCGTGTCGGGGGCCAGGGTGAAGATCTTGTTCTTCGTCAGGTCCCACTGCGCGGGGAAGCTCGACGCGGCGACGTAGTTGCCGACGGCGACCGCGGCGACGAGCAGGAGGCCGAGCCCGCCCGCGGTGGCCGCGAAGAACGTCCCCTTGCCGGAGATGACGCGGCCCACCTGGCCCGGATCGAACGCCAGGAACGCGCCGATGAGCAGCAGGCCGATGATCGCCTGCCACAGGACGAAGCCCGACCCGGCGGCGCCGAAGAGCAGCAGGATCGGGGAGCTGACCAGGATGGCGACGCCGACGGCGCCGAGCACCTGTCCGAGGGTCTTGGAGTTCATTGCCTGGGCTCTCCTCTCGTGGTCAGGCCCACCGGTGGGCTTCGATCGCCCGCTCGGTGAAGAACGGCCCGAGGATCATGAAGGACAGGAAGTAGACGAGGTCCTTGAGGGCGGGGGCGCCGCGGGCGAAGGCGTCCAGGTGGGTGGGCATCGACAGGTAGTCGAGCACCGCCCGCGCCGTGCCCTCCATCCGGCCCGCCTGCCAGTTGAGGATCCAGACGACGAGCAGGACGACGAAGGTCACCAGGGCCGAGACGACCACGCTCTCGGTGAGGCTCGAGACGAACATCCCCACGGCCATCATCGCCGCCCCGACGAGGAAGAGGCCGGCGAGGCCGGAGAAGACGGTCGGCCACTCGACCGGGCTCGTGGTGCCCGCATTCATCAGCGTCCCCGAGGCGGAGAAGAACGAGACGATCAGCGGGAAGAGGCCGAGCAGGATCACCGCCGCGGCCATCAGGCCGAGGGCGGCGAGGTACTTGCCGAGCATGATCTCGAAGGGGCGCAGCGGCGAGGTCATGAGCAGCTCGAACGTCCGGCTCCGCTTCTCGTCGGCCACGAGCCGCATCGAGAGGAACGGGGTCATGAAGAGGAAGATGACCCCGACGTTGCGCAGGAGCGGGTAGACGACCATGTCGGTCAGGTTCAGGTGGTCGAGGAGCTGCGGCTGCTGGAACGAGAGGAACTGCATGCTCATCCGCTGGAAGTAGCCCAGCGCGGCGAGGAACATCATGCCGGCGATGAAGGTCATGCCGCAGAAGACCGCGTAGGCGGTCGGGGTGGTGAAGTAGATCGACAGCTCTTTCTTGGCGATGGCCAGGGCGTTGCGCATTCTCTCTCCTAGTTCTCGGCGAGCTTGACGAAGATCTCTTCGAGCGACTTCTGCTCCTGGTGCTTCTGCGCCAGGCCGGCGAGGTCGTCGCAGGCCACCACCTTGCCGTCGCGGATGATGAGGACCCGCTGGCAGGTGGCGGTGATCTCCGAGAGGATGTGGGTCGACAGGATGACGGTGTGCTTGCCCGCGAACGTCTTGACGAGGTCGCGGAACTCGCGCACCTGGATCGGGTCGAGGCCGACGGTGGGTTCGTCCAGGATCAGCACCTCGGGATCGCCGAGGAGCGCCTGCGCGAGGCCGACCCGCTGGCGGAAGCCCTTGGAGAGGTTCGCGAGGACCCGGTCCATGACCGAGCCGATGGCGGTCAGGTTCGCCACCCGCTCGATCTCGCCCTTGAGCTTAGCCTTGGGGATTCCCTTGATGGCCGCGACGAACTTCAGGTAGCCATAGGCCGTCATGTCCAGGTAGAGCGGCGGCTGCTCGGGCAGGTAGCCGACCCGGCGTTTGACCTCGAGCGGCCGCTCGAAGACGTCGAAGCCGGCGACCTTAGCCGTCCCCGACGTGGCCGGGAGGAACCCGGTGAGGATGCGCATCGTGGTCGTCTTCCCGGCGCCGTTTCGGCCGAGGAAGCCGAGGATTTCGCCCTTCTTCACGTCGAACGAGACGTCCTGGATCGCCGCGAGATCACGGTAGCGCTTGGTGAGGTTGCGGACTTCGATCATGTCGTACGCCTCCTGCGAGACCCTTCGAGTATCGGCGCCTTTCGGCGGCAACTGGGCCGGTCAACAACGGACCCTGGCCGTGCATTCCCTCTCCGGCAGCGCCCGCGGGAAGCGGCGGCGCCGTTCCCACGGTCGTCCTACTACCCGCGCGCACCGGGGCTTGTCAACCGTCGCCGGCCGAGGGGCAACCCCATTTTTCTTGAGCCACCCGCTCGATTCCTGGACCCGCTCCCGCTCCCCTCCCCGACGGGCCCGCGGGCGACCGTCGGACCGCTCGTGATCGGCGGGCATCGCGACCTCCCGCGGCTCCGCCCAGAACGTGCTCCACCTCACCGGGACGGATCGGCTCCGAATCGGAGTGGAGGAATGGTGCATCGGACGGGACGAAGCCGATGAGGGCTGGATCGGAGGTCGGGTGAAGAGAGGGATCGATTCAGGGGCTCAAAGGCCGGAGCAAGGCTCCTGGACCGGGAGCTCATCCGGCTCGAAGGTCTGCTCCTGCCGCTACGACGGGGGCTCATCCGGCAGCTCCTGTGGCTGCAAACGTGTTTCCTCACTGCTGGAGAGGTTTTCCTGGGAGCACCGGCGTCCCGCCGGCCTCCGCCCGCGATGAGGTCGATCCGATCGGCGAAGAGGTCGACCTGATCGACGATGAGGTCGACCTCATCGTCGATCAGGTCGATCGGATCGGAGAGAAGGTCGGCCCCACGGAACGCGGTGACGGACAACCGGATTCGCCAGCAAGGACGCGGAGATACCCGCATGGATCCTGCGTCTGGGAAGGGGTGATCCGGCATGGTACGACCGGTTCGCCGGCAGGGAGGCACCGATCCTCCGCCATGAACGTGACTTCAGCGTCGATGAATGGAGCGCTCTTTGCAATCGCCCGGCGCGATCGCGACCCATGCGCGCCTTCGTCCTGGCCGAACCCCAGGGAATCGAGCGGTGAACGGCTCTGGGGGCGGTGGGCTGTCCGCAGGCGTGAGGGGCGAGCGCGCTCGCCTGAGGTCGCGTTCAGGATGACCGTCCTCTTCACCTTCCCGACAGCTCCGCCGGCCGCGTCATCCACTCCTCCCTCCTCGCTCGCGCCCGCGCTACGCCCCGGCCTCCTCCGAATCGTAGGCAGGGTCGCCCGGCTTGACCGCTGACCCCTGCGCCGGCTAGAGAGCGCCCAGCCACTCGGCGCTCTGATGGCGGCATGGCAAGTGCCGTAGGACGCCCAGCCGGCCTCGGCGAGCGACCGCGCCGGGCCCGGTGGGCGCCAACGATGGTCGCGGGAGCTGTCCATGAAGTCGACCCACGAGAAGAAGGACTACCTGAAGGATCCGATCCTGCATGTCGACATCAAGGCCCACGATGTCCGGCCGCTCGTCACGGCCATGGGGTCGATGGCGTTCCAGGCGCGCAACCTCCAGCGGGCGGCCGCGATCTACGACGCCATGCTCGCCGATGAGGGCTGCGGCGTCATCCTCTGCCTTGCCGGCTCGCTCTTCTCCGCGGGGCTCAAGCAGGTCGTCGTCGATCTGATCGACCACCGGATGGTGGACGCGATCGTCTCCACCGGCGCGAACATCGTCGATCAGGACTTCTTCGAGGCCCTTGGCTTCCGCCACTACCTCGGCAGCCCGCGGGTCGACGACGACGAGCTGCGCGAGCTCCACATCGACCGGATCTACGACACGTTCATCGACGAGGATGAGCTGCGCGAGTGCGACATGACGGTCGCGAAGATCGCGAGCGAGCTGCCGCCGCGCGCGTACTCCTCGCGCGAAGTCATCGGCGAGCTGGGCCGCTTCCTCGATGAGGCCGGCAAGAACCCCTCGTCCGTCGTCCTCTCCGCGTACCGCCACGGCGTCCCCATCTTCTGCCCCGCCTTCTCCGACTGCTCGGCCGGCTTTGGCCTCGTCCACCACCAGTGGAGCAGAAAGGGGCCAACCGTGACCCTGGACAGCGCCAAGGACTTCCTCGAGCTGACGAAGATCAAGATCGCGCTGAAGGAGACGGGCCTGCTCATGATCGGCGGCGGCGTGCCCAAGAACTTCGCGCAGGACGTGGTGGTCGCGGCCGAGGTGCTCGGCGAGGAGGTCCCGATGCACAAGTACGCGATCCAGATCACGGTCGCCGACGAGCGCGACGGCGCCCTCTCGGGGTCCACGCTGCGCGAGGCGAGCTCCTGGGGCAAGGTCAGCACGTCCCACGAGCAGATGGTTTACGGCGAGGCGACGATCGTCCTTCCCCTCGTCGCCGGCTACGCCTACCACCAGGGCCACTGGAAGAACCGCCGGGAGCGGAGGCTCGTCGAAATCTGCGGGTAGCGCCGGGGCTTGGCGCGAACCACGGGGACGCTGGATTCGCAGCGCGGCCCTCCATCCCGCACTCTCACGCGGCCCGTGGGCCTCCCCGCGCGCCGCCTTCCGGACCGCCCGGCGGCGGGGGCGAGCCCAGCTCCCTCCGCCCCCCGATCCCCTCTCGCCTTCGTCCGAGCCTGCGAGAATCTCCCCGCCGCGCGGGCATTCTCGGGAGGAGTCGATCAGCCCTCCGACTCCGGGGGCGACCGGACCACCGCCCGCAGCCTCTCCTCGCTCCAACCGCGCTCCTCTTCCCGCAAGCCCAGGACGATCTCGATCTCGTCTCCCGGCCGGACGGCGGCCGCCGCCCGCACGAGCGAGCGGTCGCGCACGAGCCGCGTCAACGAGTACCCCCGCTCGAACACCCGCTGAGGGGAGATTGCCGAAAGTCGGGCGGCCTCGACCCCGAGCGCCGCCCGCCGCGAGGCGAGGCTCGCGCCCGCCGCCGCGTTCAGCCTCCCGGACCACACCGACAAGGCGACGCGGCGCTCGGGCAGCCCGAGCGCCTGCCGCCCCCCGCGCTCGAGCGCGGCGCGACGGGCGTGCAGCTCACGCAGCCGGACGGCGAGCGCCACCCGCGGGTCTTGCGCCTCGACGCGGAGCCGCGCCTTCCGGAGCGCCTGCTCGCGAAACGCCAGGATCGCCCGTGCCGCGACCGCGAGTCTCTCCTGGGCGTCGGCGAGGAAGAGCTTGCGGTCCGCGAGGCCCCTGCGTGGATCGGCGAGGCGCATCCGCAGCCGGAGGAGATCCTGACGACGCCCCTGGATCCCGCCCGTGAACGCCCGGCCCAGCCGGCCGGCGAGCGAGCGGGCGCCGGCCTCGAGATCCAGCCGGACGGGCGCGAGGATCTCCGCCGCTCCGGTCGGGGTGGGCGCCCGGCGGTCGGCCACGAAGTCGGCGATCGTGAAGTCGATCTCATGGCCGATGGCCGAGACGACCGGGACGCGGCTGCGCGCGATCGCTCGCGCGACCTCCTCCTCGTTGAACGCCCAGAGATCCTCCATCGACCCGCCGCCTCGCGTCACGACGATGACGTCGACCTCCCCTCCGGCGGACAGCCGATCGATGGCGGTCACGATCTCGGCCGCGGCGCCGTCCCCCTGCACCCGCGCCGGCGCCACCAGGACCGGGAGCGCCGGGAAGCGGACGTGCAGGACGCGCAAGAAGTCCCGGAGCGCGGCGCCCGTGGGCGAGGTGACCACGCCGATCCGCCGCGGCAGGAACGGCAGCGGCCGCTTGCGCGCCGGATCGAACAGCCCCTCCCCGGCGAGCCGGTCCTTGAGCTGCTCGAACGCGAGCGCGAGCGCGCCCGCCCCCAGCGGGTCGAGCCGATCGACGATGAGCTGGTACTTGCCGTGCGGTGGATAGACCTCCACCCTCCCCCGGCAGACCGCCTGCAAGCCATCCTTCGGCTCGAACCGCAGGCGTGCCGCGGTCTGGCGCCACATCACCGCGTCCAATCGGGCGCCGCCGTCCTTGAGGGTGAAGTACAGGTGGCCGGACGTATGCCGGCGGCAGTTGGACAACTCGCCGGCCACCTCGACGTCCTGGAACTCGGCCTCCAACGCCCCCTTGATCCGGGCCGTCAGCTCCGAGACGCTCCAGCGCGCGGGCGCACCTGCGGCGGCATCCTGGGGCGCGCGGCCGAACAGATCAATCTGCGGCGCGGCGGCCGGGTCCTTTGCCGGGTGACGCACGATCACCGCGCCTTGTCTCCCGCCCGCCCAGTGAGCTGCGCCAGCCATTTCTCCGCCTTCTGGTGCTTCACGTACGAAGGGTCGGTCATCGCGATGACCAGGCGAAAGGCCCGGATCGAAGAGGCGGGGTCCATGTTCATCTCGCCGTACGCCGTCGTGAACAGCTCGTCGGCCTCCTGCCGGAGGCGGGCGAGGTTCTCCTTCGCCTCGGCGTCGCCCGGGTTCGCGGCGAGGGCCGCGGAAAAGTGGTGGTACGCCTTGTCCATCGCCCGGGCCGAACGGGCGGCGCGGCCAAGCTGGTCATGGATCTGCGCGAGGAGCTTGCCGCTGCTCACCGCGAGCGCCCCGTCGTCGCCCCCGATGCGAATCGCGAGGCCGTGGGCGCGTTCGAGCTGCACGACCGCGACCCCGTTGTTGCGCCCCATCGCCTGCTTGCCCCGCTGCCATGCCGAGGAGAAGCCGAGGAGGCTCGGCATGAGCTGCGCGGCCGGCGCCGCGTCGGACCCGGTGGCCGTCCGGAGCATGGCGATGGCGCCCCCGAGGTCTCCGGCGTGGAAGAGGTTGCGCGCCTGCCCCACCGGCCCCTTCTCGAGGCGGAGCCGAGCCGCCTCCGCCGCCTCGGCGCGCTCGCGGTCGCGTGCGTTCATCGCCGCGACGGCGACCGCGGTGCGCAGCCGGGGCAGCAACGCGAGCCCCTGGGACTGCTCGGGCTCCGCGGCGAGCGCGCGATCGAGATGCTCCTTGGCCGCCGCCGAGTCGCCCTTGTCGAGATCGTCCTTGGCCTGCTGGACGAGGGAGGCGACCGCCGAGTCCACCCGGGCCTTCAACTTCGCGCCGTCGTCCGAGAGCAGGCTGCCCGCCCCGACCTGGTTGATCTCGCGCAGCGTCTCGACGAGGTCCGACCTCCCGAAGGCCGCCTTCGCCCGATCGAGGTGGCGCTGGTTGACGATCTCCGCGTTGATGGTGTCGAGGTAGCGCTTGATTTCAGGGTTATCGGGATCATCGGCCTGCGCCTGGACGAGCGCGGCCTTCGCCTCCTCCCACTTCTCGCCCAGGATGAGCTTGCGGGCGACCGCGAACTGATCGACGCGCGGCTTTTCCCCGATCAGGCGCGCGGCCGGAGAGCCGGAGGGGAGGAGCAGCTTCAAGGCGACGAGGAGCACGACGAACCCGCCGACCCCCACGGCGACCTTCTTGACCCGGGGACTCGGTCCGCTCTTTTCCCCCGGCCGCGACGCCTCCTGGGCCGGCGGCGGAGGGGGCGGCTCGACGAACTGGAGCTCGGTCGTGCCCAGCTCGACGACGTCGCCGTCGTGGAGGAGCGCCTCCTCGACGGCGAGGCCGTTGACCCGCGTCCCGTTGCCCCCTCCGGCGTCGGAGATGAACCAACCCTCGGCCGCCCGCCGGAAACGGGCGTGGTGCCGGGAGACGCTGATGTCGGCGATGACCACGTCGTTGCCCTGCTCGCGGCCGATGGTGACCTCGGTACCCCGCAACGGGTACTCGACGCCCCGCCGCCGGCCCCCGAGGCCCACCAGCTTCGCGCGCGGCGTAGCCGCGGATCGCAACCGGCCGGCGTCGAAGAGCACCGTGTGCTCGCCCCCTCCCGCCTCCTCCTCCTCGACGCGCGGCCTCCGCTCACCGCGCAAGTCACGGATGCGGGTCGCCTCCTCCGTGTTCGTTCCGCCCCCTCCGGACGGCGGCCGCCTTGCTCCCACGTTCGCCAAGGGTCACTCCAACTGCGCGATCTTCCTGCGAGCCTTCCCGTAACACGGGTGGTCGTCGAACGGAAAGTAATTGAGGATGTCCTTGAACGCATCGAGCGCCGCGTCGTTGCCGCGCGTCGCGCGCGCCTGCTCGCCGGTGAAGAGCATCCGGTGGCAGAGCTTGTCCATCGCGTTCGTCGCCTCCTGGAGCCGCTCGTTCACCAGGCTCTGCAGCACCTCCGGAGGATTGGCCATGGCCGCCAGGATCAAGCGCGCCCGCTTGTAGTGGACCCAGGCGTCGTGGAGGTTCGTCGCCGCGACCCCCTGGTTGTTGAAGCGCGACTCGGCGAGGTCGTACTCCGTCCGCGCCTCCTTCTCGAGCTGCTCGGCCGTTCCCGACGGCAGGCTGTCCTGCTCCATCCAGAGCCCGAACACCTCCCAACTGGTGGGCGGCCGGCGCAGGTTGACGAATTCGATCCGGTTCTCCGCGTTCACGTGGAGCATCTGCCGGTCGAGGGTCAGCTCGACCGGGCGCGAGTCGCCGAAGGTGGCGGGCAGGTAGCCCAGGTGGTGCCCGTTGAGGCGCATCTCGACGTCCTCGGGCTTGGCGACCGCGTCGGCCTGGCAGTGGAACGTCAGGAGCGACTTGCCCTCCACCGGCTCGGAGAAGTTGAAGAGGAAGACCGCCTTCTTCGGGGCGGGCACGTCGACGTCGGGACCGTTGCCGTAACAATGTCCGTCGGGCTTCTGCCCCAGATCGAAGACGACCGGCCCGCCGCCGAGGATCCGCCCCGATCCCGAGGCTCCCCGGACGAGCGCCGCGACGAGCAGGAGGGCGAAGAGCGCCCCTCCGCCGACGACGCCCCAGCGCACCGGCGGGGAGAGGCTCGCGAGACGCTCCGCCAGCCGCGGCGCCGCGCCCCTCCCGCCGCGCCCTTGGCGGCCGCCCCCGGCGGCGACGCGCGGCGCGGCGCCCAGCTCCGGCCGCGTCGTGGCCCCCGAGGCGGGCCGGTCCCACTGCGCGAGGTCGGCCGCCGACACGATCCGCGTCGAGTTCGCGGCGTCCTCGTGCTCCATGAACCGGAACGCGATCGCGCCGATCTGGATGACGTCGGCCTCCTGGAGCGCGAGGGGCCGGCGCAGCGGCTCGCCGTTCACCCGCGTACCGTTCGACGAATGCAGGTCCTCGATCTGCCATGACTCCCCGTCCTGGGTGATCCGGGCATGCTTGCGCGAGGCCGCCTCGTCGGGCACGACCACGTCGTTGTCCGAGGTCCGGCCGAGCACCACCGCCGGCTGATCGAAGACGTACCGCCGCCCGGCGAACGGCCCATCCTCGATCTTCAGCGAGAACGGCAACCGTCCAATCCTCTAGAACTGGCCGAACTTCAACTGGAAGATCACCGGGCCAAACAGGATGAGGAAGACGGTCGGCATGATGCACATGATCAGCGGGCCGAGCATCTTGACCGGGGCCTCTCCGGCGAGCTTCTCCGCCCGCTGCGTCCGCTCCTCCCGGAGCTGCTGGCTCTGGATGCGCAGCACCTTGCCGAGCGGCGTCCCCATCCGATCCGCCTGGATGAGCGCCGAGACGAAGGTCGTCAGCGAGCTGAGGTTCACCCGGTCGGCCAGCGTCTTGAGCGACTCCGCCCGGGTCTTGCCCATCTTGAGCTGGCGCAGGACGAGAGCCAGCTCATCGTTGAGCGGACCCTTGCGCCCCTTGTCGATGACCTTCTGGAGGGCGGCGCTGAAGTCCAGCCCCGCCTCGACGGACAGCGTCAAGAGGTCCAGGTTGTACGGCAGGGCGCGCGTGATGAGCAGATGGCGCTTGATGGTCTGGTCGGTGAGCCAGCGGCGCGGCAGGAACCAGCCGACGCCGACCATCGCCAGCGGGATCCAGATCAGGCCGACGTGGACGGTCATCCAGAGGTAGAGGACGAACGCCGCCCCGCCGAGCGCGGCGAGGACCTGCATCCCCAGGAAATCCTCGGGCCGCCGGAGGAGGGTCTCCCGCATGTCGAGGCCGGCCATGATCATCTTTCGCTTCAGCCGGGCCATCGCGTCGGCCGAGCTGAAGCGGACCGCGTACGGCGCGAGGCGGCCGATGAGCACGCGCAGGATCGCGTTCATCGGCCCGGACTCCTGCCGGTTCACGTCGTCGAGGAAGTGGCCGAGTCCGGCCTCGTAGACGCCGCGCAGGGAGAGCAGCACCGCCGCGCCGATCATCACCCCGACGAGGGGGCCCGCCACCATTCCCAGCAGGATGTCGAAGGCGCTCCGGTGCATGGTCTAGTCCACGGCTCAGACGTCGATGTTGACGATGCGCATGATCAGCACCCAGCCGGTGGCGATCCCGATGATGGTCAGGCCGACGACCCCCCAGCCGAAGGGGTGGTGGAGCATGGGCTGCATCAGGTCGGGCCGCATCATGTTGAGGATGATGCCCATCGCGAGCGGCATCATGGAGACGATCGCGCCCTGCATCTTCCCCTGGGCGGTGACCGCCTTGATCTTCCCCTCGAGCTGCATCCGCTTCCGGATCACCGCCGAGATCGTCTCGAACATCTCGGCCATGTTTCCGCCGAGCTGCTTCGCAATGTTGGTCGAGGTGACGGTCAGGTCGAGGTCCTCGCTCCCCACCCGCCGGGCCATGTTGATCAGCGCCTCCTCGAGCGGCAGGCCGAGCTTCATCTCCCGGATCGTGAGGTTGAACTCCTGTCCCAGCGGCGCCGGCGACTCCTTGGCCACCTGCTCCATCGCCTGCTGGAAGGTGAGGCCCGCCTTGAGCGCACCGGACATTTGCTGGAGGACATCGACGAGCTGCCGGTTGAATTTCTCCACCCGCAGCTTCCGGTAGTACCGGACGAGGAGCAGCGGCAGGAAGAAGCCGACGAGGCCGAGGACGAGCCCAGCCCCGACGCCCGCGAGGAGCGCCCCCCCCACTGCGAGCAGCCCCATGAGGCAGAAGTTCAGGACGAAGACGGTCCGCTGGTCGACGAAGAGGAACATGTTCGACAGATCGCCGACCGACTGGACGACGTACTTCTCCTCGTAGCGCCGCAGCGCCTTCATCAGGTTGTCGTAGATGATGAGGCTGAAGAGGAAGACCGACCCGAAGAGCAGGAGCAGCGTGACCGCGGTCAGCATGGGCTAACGGCCGCCTCCACTGATGACCTGGATGCCGAGCTGGTGGCGCTTCTTCAAGAGCGCGTTGACCCGCTCGCCGGTGATGAGCGTCTCCGGCGTCGTCTTCACGCGGTCGCTCGGCGTCTCGAGATCGTCCTCATTGCGCAGGGCCAGGGTGATCTTCCCCATGCCCTCGGCGAGGGTCAGGATCTCGACCTCCTCCGGCAGCATGAGCAGGGTGATGTTGGAATAGCGGCGGTCCGACGAGGAGAGGAGGTTCATGTTGGTGTTGCCGGTGATCTTCCCCGTCGCGAGGACCAGCACGTTCTGCAGCAGGGTCATCGTGTTGGTCTCGCTCGACTGGGGGTCCTTGAACGTCGCGATGATGTCCACGTGATCGTTCGGCCGGATCCATCCGCCGACCGCGCCCTCGCCGGCGGCGGCGATGCTGATCGCGCGGAAGTTCTTCTGCACCGCTTTGGAGAGCCGCTCGAGCCCCTTGCTCGACTCGAACTGCGACCAGAGCAGCGGGTCGCCCTTCTTCAGATTTACGAGGACCCGCTGCCCGACGACGTAGCTGTAGTTGTCCGGCTTGATCACGCTCGGCGTCACGAACTGGCTGGGCATCGCCCGCTGCGCGATCATGTCCGTGGTGAGCGTCGTCCCCTCGTCGACGTCCTGACCGGCGACGACGATCGGCACGAGGTTCCATCCCTTCCGGGCTTCCCGTCTCGCCGTCGAGACGTTGAGCCAGGCGAGCATCGCCGCCCCGAGCCCGAGCCCGATGGCGATGAGCAACGGTGTTCGTCCTTTCATCGAAGCTCCTCGATCGTCCGAAACGCCCCCCGCCGCGGCGGGACTGCCCGATACTACCGCATTCCCCGCCACGCCGGCAAAGGTCATCTCCGGCGCCTCACTTTCGCCTTGACATCCCCCTCGCAGCCGCCCTAGGGTGCGCCCCTCGGTCGAGCCGAACGCTCGTCTCTGAATCGGCCTTTCGACGGAGCCTCACCTGGACGCGAGCTTCACGCCCGAAGAGCAAGAGCGGTTCGACGCCGAGATGGCGGCGATCCTCTCGCGCTATCCGGCCGACCGGAAGCGGGCGGCGATGCTGCCGGCCCTGCGCCTCGTCCAGGAGATGAAGGGCTACCTCACGCCCGAGACCCTCGCCCTCGTCGCCGAGCGCCTCGGGGTCGCGCCGGCCGCGGCCGGTGAGGTCGCGACCTTCTACACCATGCTGCGGGTCACGCCCGTGGGCCGGTACGTCATCGATCTCTGCACGAACGTCTCCTGCTCCCTCTGCGGCGGCGAGCGGCTCCTGCGCCATCTGGAGAGGAGGCTCGGGGTCCCGGTGGGCGGTACGACGCCGGACGGGAAATTCACGTTGCGGGAGGTGGAGTGCCTCGCCTCCTGCGGCACGGCCCCGGTGCTCCAGCTCAACGAGGAGTACCACGAACGGCTCACCCCCGAGACGGTCGACGCGCTCCTGGACTCGCTCCCCTGACGCCTCATGGCCGCCCCTGCCCAGCTCCCGCCGACCCGCCCCGCGACGCTGCTCCCCACGGGCGGCCCCGCCCCCGGCGTGGAGCGCGTGGTCTCCCGCCGCTGGGGCAGGCCGCAGTCCTGGACGCTCGCCTCCTACGTCGCGGACGGCGGCTATCGCGCCCTGAAGAAGGCCCTGGCGATGACGCCGGCGGCCATCATCGACGAGGTCAAGCGGAGCAACCTGCGGGGCCGCGGCGGCGCCGGCTTCCCGACGGGGATGAAGTGGAGCTTCATCCCGAAGGACGTCCCCGGCTCCACGGGGGCCCCATCGAAGCCTCGCTATCTCTGCGTGAACGGCGACGAGAGCGAGCCCGGGACCTTCAAGGACCGCTACATCCTCGACAACGATCCCCACGCGCTCATCGAGGGGATGGCGATCGCCTCCTACGCCATCGGCGCCCACACCGCGTACGTGTATCTCAGAGGGGAGTTCAAGCGGCAGGCGGAGCGGATGGAGGCTGCGATCGCGGAGGCACGCGAGCACGGCTTCCTCGGGCCGAACGTCGCGGGGAGCGGCTTCGCGCTCGAAGCCCACGTCCACCGCGGCGCGGGCGCGTACATCTGCGGCGAGGAGACGGCCCTGCTGGAGTCCCTCGAGGGCAAGCGCGGTTGGCCCCGCCTCAAGCCGCCCTTCCCCGCGGTGGTCGGCCTGTTCGGCTGCCCGACCGTGGTGAACAACGTGGAGACCCTGGCGAACGTCCCTGCCATCCTCGACCGCGGCGCGGCCTGGTTCGCGGGCCTCGGGACCGAGAAGAGCGGCGGCACGCGGCTCATGTGCGTCTCGGGCCACGTCCGGCGGCCGGGGGTCTACGAAGTCCCGATGAAGATGACGCTGCGCCAGCTCGTCGTGGACGTCTGCGGAGGCCCCGAGGAGGGGCGGACGATCAAGGCGGTCATCCCCGGAGGCTCCTCCTCGCCCGTGCTCGCCCCCCACGAGCTGGACGTCGCCTGCGAGTTCGAGGCGCTGAAGAACGCGGGGACGATGGCGGGCTCGGGCGGCGTCATCGTGATGGACGACACCGCCTGCCTCGTCCGGACGCTCTGGCGGATCTCCAAGTTCTACGCGGAGGAGTCCTGCGGGCAGTGCACGCCCTGCCGCGACGGGACGCCGTGGCAGGAGGCGCTCCTCTATAGGATGGAGAACGGGACCGCGGAGCCCGGGGACCTCGACAAGCTCATCTCGGTCGCGAACGCGATCTGTCCGTTCCCGCCCATGGGGCTCGGCAACACCATCTGCCCGCTCGGCGACGCGGCCGCGCTCCCCGTCCACTCGTTCGTCCAGAAGTTTCGGCCCGAGTTCGAGGCGCACCTGCGCGAGAAGCGCTGCCCCTTCCCCACCCCCTGGGGCAGGAGCGCGGGCGCGTACGGACCGGCCGCGCCCGTGGCGCGGGGGTGGAGCTGACCGATGACCGAGGCGGTCCTCTTCTGGCTCTTCGCGGTCGTCGCGGTCGCCGGCGGGCTCGGCGTCGTCCTCGCGAGGGACCCGCTCCACGGCGCCCTCTCGCTCCTCGCCGCCTTCTTCGCCCTCGCCGGCCTCTTCCTGCTCCTCGCGGCGCAGCTCCTCGCCGTCCTCCAGGTCCTCGTCTACGCCGGCGCGATCCTGGTCCTCTTCCTGCTCGTGATCCTGCTGCTCGACCTCGGCCCCGCCCGCGCCGCGGCGTCCCCGCCGGGCGTCGTGAAGCTCGCCGGCGCGCTCGGCGCGCTCGGCCTCGCGGGCCTCTTGTGCACCCTCTTCCTCTCCGCCTCCTTCCCGCCGGCCGTCCCTCCCTCGGACTTCGGCGCGGTCGCCGCGGTGGGGCGGGTCCTCTTCATCGACTACACGCTGCCGTTCGAGGCGATCTCCCTCCTGCTCCTCGCGGCCATCCTGGGCGCCGTGGTCGTCGCCAAGGGGAAGGTCTAGATGATCCTCCCCTCGGCCTACCTCGTCGTCGGCGCCCTCCTCTTCGGGCTGGGGCTCTGCGGCGTGCTCGTCCGCCGCAACGCGCTGACCGCGTTCATGTCGGTCGAGCTGATGCTCAACGCGGCGAACCTGACCTTCCTCGCCTTCGCGCGCCATCCGCTCCGGGGGGCGCCCTCGCTCGACGGAAGCGCGATCGCCTTCTTCGTGATCGCCGTCGCCGCCGCCGAGGCGTCGGTCGGCCTCGCGGTCGTGATCGCCGTCTTCCGCTCGCGCGGGACGGTGGAGATCGACGCGCTCCGTTCCCTGCGCCACTAGGAGGCCGGTGTCAAATGGGTGCCGTCGCGAGAAAGCCGAGACCGAAGCGAGATGGGCGCCCGAGGAGTGAAGAGCGGAAACGTACTCTTTGCAGTACGTCTTGCAGCGAAGCGACGAGGCCGCCCGTCGCAGCGAAGGGTTCGGCTTTCGCAGCAGGCAGCCATTTCATGCGAGCCTCCTAGCCCATGATCGCCCTCGCCCCCTACCTCCTCTGGATCCCGCTCCTCCCGCTCCTGGGCGCGCTCGTCCTCGGGACGGCCGGCCGGCGCTTCGGCAGGAGCGACGTGAACGTCGTGGCCTGCGGCACGGTGGCCGGCGCCCTCGTCCTCTCCCTCGTCGCGTTCGTCTCGGTCTGGCACGGCAGGACCCTGGTCTGGGTGCTCCCCTGGTTCTCGGCCGGCCGGATCCAGGTGACCGCCGGTCTCACCGCCGATCGCCTCACGGTGGTCCTGCTGCTCGTCGTCACCGGCATCAGCTTGCTGATCCACGTCTACAGCACCGGCTACATGGCGGGCGACCCCGGTTACGCCCGCTTCTTCTCCTTCCTGAACCTCTTCGTCGGGGCGATGGCCATCCTCGTCCTCGCGGACAACCTCGTCCTGCTCTTCATCGGCTGGGAGGGCGTAGGGCTCTGCTCCTACCTGCTCATCGGCTTCTGGTACGACGACGACGCGAAGGCCACGGCCGGCCGGAAGGCCTTCATCGTCAACCGCGTGGGCGACTTCGGCTTCGGCCTCGCGGTCTTCGGCCTCCTCGCGCTGTACGGGAGCGCGAACTTCGGCGCCCTCCTGCGCGCCGCGACCGCCTCGCCGCCCTCCGCGCTCCTGACCCACGGGATCTTCGCGGGCCTGACGATCCAGGGAGCGCTCACGATCATCGGCCTCTTCTTCCTGCTCGGCGTCACGGGGAAGAGCGCGCAGATCCCGCTCTACGTCTGGCTCCCCGACGCGATGGCTGGCCCGACCCCGGTCTCCGCCCTCATCCACGCGGCGACGATGGTCACCGCCGGCGTCTACCTGATCTGCCGCATCTCCTTCCTCTTCGCCCTCGCCCCCGCGGCGATGCTCGCGGTCTCCCTCGTCGGCGGGATCACGGCCCTCTTCGCCGCGCTCATCGCCTTCGCCCAGAACGACATCAAGAAGGTCCTCGCCTACTCGACGATCTCCCAGCTCGGCTACATGGTCATGGCCACGGGCGTCGGCGCCTTCTGGGCCGCCATCCTCCACCTGGTCACCCATGCCTGCTTCAAGGCGCTCCTCTTCCTCGGCTCGGGGAGCGTGATCCACGGCCTGCACGGCGAGCAGGACATGCGGAAGATGGGCGGCCTGCGCAAGAGGCTCCCGCAGACCGCCTTCGCCTTCGGCGTCGCCACGGTCGCGATCACCGGCGTCCTCCCCCTCTCCGGCTTCTTCTCCAAGGACGCGATCCTGGGCCTCACCCTGGAGACGGGCAACCGCCTCTACCCCTGGGCGCCGTGGACACTCTATCTCCTGGGCTCGCTCGCGGCGCTCGGCACCGCCTTCTACATGTGGCGCCTCTGGGCGATGACCTTCGAGGGAGCCCCCCGGACCGAGGCCGCCGGAGCCGCGCACGAGGCGCCGCCCTCGATGGCGTGGGTGGACCACGCCCTGGCCTTCCTGTCGATCGTCACGCTCGGCCTGGGGCTCCCGCTCGCCGGCGGCGCCCCGCTCGAACGGTGGCTCGCCCCGGTCTTCTCGCCAGCCGTCCACCTCCTCCCCGGCCTCATCCTGCCGCGCGGCGAGGGCGTCCCGTGGGCGACCTACGGCGTCGCGCTCGCCCTCGCCTGGGGCGGCCTCGCCGTCGCATGGGCGCTCTACGTGGGCGCGGGACGGGCGCTGCCCGCGCGATTCGCCGGGGCGTTCCCCGGCCTCTACCGCCTCGTGGCGAACAAGTTCTACATCGATGAGCTGTACGCCTCGCTCATCGGGCGCCCCCTCTGGGGCGGCTCGCGGCTCTTCTGGCGGCTGCTGGACGCGGGGCTCGTGGACACGGTCCTCGTCCGCGGAACCGCCGCGACGGCCCAGGCGTTCTCACGCCGCGTCCTGAAGCCTTTCCAGGACGGCGACGCCCAGCGCTACGCGGCCGTCATGGCCCTGTCGGCGTTCGCGCTGCTCTTTTGGGTGCTCCGGTGAACGGCTTCCCCTGGCTCACGCTCCTCGTCTTCCTGCCGACCCTGGGGGCGATCTGCGTCGCCCTTCTGCCGCGCGAGGAGCACGGCCAGCAGCGCGCGGCGGGCCTCTTCTTCATGCTGGCGACCCTCGCGGTGGCCCTCGCCGTCGCCCTCCGCTTCGACGCCTCCCCGCTCGCCCCCGAGTTCCAGCTCCAGACGTTCGTGCCCTGGGTCCCGTCGCTCGGCATCGGCTACCACGTCGGCGTCGACGGCATCGCGCTCGCCCTCATCCTCCTCACCGCCGCCCTGGGCCCCCTCGTCGTCCTCTCCGCCTACCGGGCGATCAAGGACCGGGTGAAGGAGTTCATCCTCTCGTTGCTCCTGCTCCAGACGGCGATGCTCGGCGCCTTCGTCTCCCTCGACCTCGTCCTCTTCTACGTCTTCTGGGAAGCGATGCTCCTGCCGATGGTCCTGCTCATCGGCGTCTGGGGGAGCGAGAGGCGCATCTGGGCCGCGGTCAAGTTCTTCCTCTACACCATGGCCGGCTCGCTCCTCATGCTGATCGCGATCCTCTACCTCTACTTCGCGCTCCCGGGCCCCGGCGGCCATACCTTCGACTACCTCGCGCTCCTCCCCCGCGCCCCGGGGCTCCCGCTCGCCGCCCAGCGCTGGCTCTTCCTCGCCTTCGCGGTCTCCTTCGCCATCAAGGTCCCGATGGTGCCGCTCCACACCTGGCTCCCCGACGCCCACACCGAGGCGCCGGCCGCGGGCTCGGTCGTCCTCGCCGGCGTCCTCCTCAAGATGGGCGCCTTCGGCTTCCTCCGGTACGCCTTCCCGCTCTTCCCCGACGGCGCCCTCGCCCTCCGGCCGCTGGTCACCCTCCTCGCGGTCATCGGGATCGTCTACGGCGCCCTGATGTGCCTCGCCCAGACGGACATGAAGCGGCTCGTCGCCTACTCCTCGGTCTCCCACCTGGGCTTCGTGATGCTCGGCCTCTCCGCCCTGACCGTCGAGGGACTCACGGGCGGCATCTACCAGATGCTCAACCACGGGGTCTCGACCGGGGCGCTCTTCATCCTCGTCGGCATCCTCTACGAGCGGCGCCACACCCGCGCGATGGCCGACTACGGCGGCATCGCGAAGGCCGTGCCCGCGCTCGCCGCGGTCTGGATGATCGTGACGCTCGCCTCGGTCGGCCTGCCCGGGACCAACGGCTTCGTCGGAGAGTTCCTCATCCTCGCGGGCGCCTGGAACTCGCGCCTCCACGCCGCGCCGTGGGTCGCCGCGATCGGCGCCACGGGCGTGATCCTCGGCGCGGTCTACATGCTCTGGATGTACCAGCGCGTCTTCCTCGGCCCCGCGCGCCCGGCGGCCCACCCGATCTCCGATCTCTCCTTGCGCGAGTGGATCGTGCTCGCGCCGTTCCTCGCCGCGATCGGGGTGATGGGCGTCTCCCCCCAGCCCTTCCTCGACCGGATCGAACCGGCCGCGCAGCGGCTCGTCGACCGCCTCTCCGTCCGCCACGCCGGGGAGGTGGGCACGCCGCCCCCCTCGGTCCTGCGCGGCGACCTCGTGGCGCCGCCCCTGCCCTCGCGCCGGCCGCCGCGCCTCACCCCCGAGCTGCTCCGGCGCCTGCGGCAACACCGCCACCCTCCCCGGTAACCCGTCATGCCCGTCTCGCTGGCCGACATCCTCGCGCTGCTCCCGGAGATCCTCCTCTCCCTGGGCGCCCTGCTGCTCATGATGACCGAGGTCTTCCTCGCGGGCGCGCGGCGCGGCTACCAGGCGCTCCTCGCCGCGCTCTTCACCGCGGCCGCCTTCGCCGCCTTCCTCGCCCAGCGGGGCGGGGGGCCGCGCGTCCTCTTCGGGGGCTTCGCCGTGTCGGACGGCTTCGCGCTCTTCGCGGGCGCGACGATCTGCGCGGGCCTCCTGGTGACGGTGGTGCTGGGGGCGGGCTTCCTCGCGCCGCGCTCGGCCGAGCGCGGGGAGTTCTACGCGCTCGCCCTGCTCGCCGCCGCGGGGATGTGCCTGCTCGTTCGGGCGGAGGACCTCCTCTTCGTCTTCATCGCCTTAGAGCTGATGTCCGTCCCGACGTACGCGCTCGTCGCCTACCTGCGCACCGGGGACCGTCCCTCGGAGGCCGCGTTCAAGTACTTCCTCCTCGGGGCCTTCTCCTCGGCCCTCTTCCTCTACGGGGCGGCGCTCGTCTTCGGCGCGACGGGCAGGACGTCGCTCTCCGGGATCGCCGCGGCGGGCGGGGGCAAGCTCCTGCTCGCCGGCCTCGCCCTCGTGATCGCCGGCCTCTCCTTCAAGATCGCCGCGGTCCCTTTCCACATGTGGGCCCCGGACGTCTACGAGGGCGCGTCGACCCCGGTGACGGCCTTCATGGCGGTCGGCGTCAAGGCGGCCTCCTTCGCGGTCCTGACACGCATCCTGGTGACCGCCTTCGGCGCCCCGGCGCTCGCCGCCGTCTGGCAGCCGCTCGTCGTCGCGCTCGCGCTGCTGACGATGGTCTTCGGGAACCTCCTCGCCCTCACCCAGCGCAACGTCAAGCGGATGCTCGCGTACTCCTCGGTCGCCCACGCGGGCTACCTGCTCGTCGCCGTCGCCGCCGCCTCGCGCGGCTTCTCCGGCCCCTCGGCGCGAGGCGAGGCCGTCTCGAGCCTGCTCTTCTACCTAGCCGCCTACACCCTCACCACGGCCGGCGCGTTCGGCGCCCTCGCGGCCCTCGAACGGATGGGACCGGACCCGCAGCCGTGGGACCTCGACCGGTTCGCCGGCCTCGCGAAGAGGCGGCCGTGGGCGGCGGCGGCGACGGCGATGTTGATGCTCTCGCTCGCCGGCATCCCCCCCACCGTGGGGTTCATCGGCAAGCTCCTCGTCTTCAAGGCCGCGGTCGACGCCGGGCTCGTCCCCCTCGCGATCGCCGGCGTCCTCGCCTCGGTCGTCGGGCTCTATTACTACCTGCGGGTGGTCGTCGTGATGTACATGCAGCCCGCCCCGCTGGGCAGCGTCCCGACCCCCGCCTCCTGGCCGCTCGACCTGGTCCTGGTCGCGACCGCGACGCTCGTGCTCCTCTTCGGCCTCGCCCCCGCCGGCCTCGCGAACGCCGCGCTCTCGTCGACCGGCCTGCTGGGGGGCTGATCCACCGCTTCCGTTTCCCCGGGAGCGCCGGCGTCCCGCCGGCCTGGTGGCCCCGCCGATGCTCGGCCTGCTCCCGGAGGGACGAGTGGGGGGCCCGGCGGGCCCAGTTGCGCCTGCATCCCGTGGGCTCTCGTGGGACTTACGGACGGGACGCCCCGAGCTGAAGATTCGGAGCAGGCCGGGGGCGGGCTGCGGCGACCGGAGGGAGCGCAGCGGGGCGAGGCTGCGAAAGTCGCTGGACACAAAACCGGGCGACGTGTGACGAGGTGACGTGTCGCGGGAAGCCGCACGCGTACGCGGCCGGAGCCGCTTGCGTGGCCGGGCTGTGCGAGTGCGTCATCGGCGGGACGGACTCCGCGCGGGGTAGGGTGACGGACAACCGGATTCGCGGAAAGGGCCGTCCCCGTTCCCGAGCAACCTTCCCGAGGCCCCGTGTCCGAAGGGGTTCAGGGTCTCGGGCGCGGGAGCGAGCTTTCCCGGAAGTCGTCGATCACCCCGCGTCGAGGATCTCGCGGACCTTCCTCGCCAGGGCCGCCGGGTCGATCGGCTTCTCCATCCGGGCGACCCTCCCCGCCGGCGGCGCGCCGGCCTCGTCCTCCTCGCGGGGATAGCCCGAGAGATAGACGACCTTGATCCCAGCCCGGTCCTCGCGCAGCCGGGCCACGAGGTCGGGGCCGGAGAGGCCGGGCATGACCACGTCGGTCAGGACGAGCTGGATCGGATCCCGCCGCTCCCTCGCCCGGACGAGCGCCTCGGCGCCGTCGCGCGCGGTGATGACCTGGTAGCCCTGCCCGGAGAGCACCTTGGCGAGGAGCTTGAGCAGCCCGACGTCGTCCTCCGCGACGAGGATCGTCTCGCTCCCCCGGGGGAGCGGCGCGGCGGCGGGCGCGGCGGCCTCCTCGGCCTCCTCCCTCGCCTCGGGCAGATCGATCTCGAAGGTCGTCCCCTGGCCGACCTCGCTCCGAACCCGCAGGCTGCCGCCGCTCTGCTGCACGATCCCGTAGACGATCGCGAGGCCGAGGCCTGTCCCCTTCCCCGGCCCCTTGGTCGTGAAGAAGGGCTCGAAGATGTGCTGGAGGACCTCCCCGCTCATCCCCGTCCCCGTGTCGGCGACCGAGAGGCGCACGTGGGGACCGGGCTTCACGTCGTGGCTGCCCCCGGCGAAGCCCCCGTCGAGGTCGACATCCTCGGCCTTGATCGCGATCGTGCCCCCGTGGGGCATCGCGTCGCGGGCGTTGACCGCGAGGTTCATGACGAGCTGGTCGATCGCGCCCGCGTCGACCTTGACGAGCCGCTTGGCCGGGCACTCGATCGTCAGCGTCACGTCGTCGCCGAGCAGCCGTCCGAGCATCTTCTGCTGCCCGGAGAGGATCGGCGCGAGCTCGATGACCTTTGGCTCGGATGGCTGCCGCCGCGAGAAGGCGAGGAGCTGCCGCGTCAGGGCCGCGGCGCGCTCGCCGGCCTCCTTCACCTCCGTCAGGTCCTCGCGCAGCGGGCTGCCCGGCGGGAGATCGTCCACGGCGAGCCGCGTGTACGAGAGGATCACCGAGAGGAGGTTGTTGAAGTCGTGGGCGACTCCCCCCGCGAGCCGGCCGACCGCCTCCATCTTCTGCGCCTGCCGGAACTCGGCCTCGAGGAGCTTCTTCTCCGTGATGTCGCGGCAGAAGACCACCGCCATCGCCCCCTCGCCCGGCAGCTCCATCGGGACGGAGATCGACTCCACCCAGCGGGCGCGCCCGTCGCGATCGGCGATCCGCATCTCGCGCATCGGGTTCGCCCTGCCCGTCGCGAGGATCTCGGAGCGCCGCCGGATATCCTCCGCCTCGTCCGCGTGGACGAGATCGAAGATCGACAGGCCGAGCAGCTTTTCGAGCGGGATCCCGAAGAGGGCGACCGTCGCCGGGTTCGCGAAGACGACCTTCGAGTCCCGATGGCCGAAGACCGCGTCCGGGACCAAGTTGACGAGCGCCCAAAAGCTCTCGTTCGCCTGGTCCCCGTACGCCTGCGCGATCCGCCTCTTCGTCACGACGTCCAGCCCCATCCAGAAGACCCCGCCGGTGGCCGCGAGGAACGCGACCACGAGGAACCATCGGGTGGCGGGCAGGAGCGGCGGGAGGTGTGGGTCGAGGATCCCGTAGACGAGGATCCCGAGCGCGTCGACGAGGCAGACGGCGAGGATGGGCCGCACGGCTCGGCCGCGCAGGTAGAGGATGGCGCCCATGGCGGCGAGGAAGGGGCCGAGGGCGACCGTGTCGTAGACGGCCGCGAGCGGCGTCCAGAGGGCGCCGGTCGCGCAAGCGACGATCGAGACGACGAGGAGCACGACCGCCCGGTCCCGCCGCCCACGGCGGATCAGGAGGAGCGCGGCGAACGCGGCGGCGTTGACGATCGCGGCGATCCAGACCATCGCCGTGATCGCGCCGTTCGGCATGAGGACCAGGCCCGCGAAGAAGAGGGCGAGGGTGACGCCCGTGAGGGCGACGGCGAGCCGCTTGAGGCCGGGCGAGTCCATGGGTCTTTGCGGCAGCGTCAAGGCACGATTCTCCGTTGAACCCTCTCCGCGACAGGTGGTTAGCAAGAACCGAGCCGGGCTCGACGGTCCCGGAACCATTGGGAATTGGAGAGGGAAAGAGGCAAGGCGACCGCGCACACTTTGCGGGAGAGCTTTTCAGAATGCAACCGGGGCGGGGCGTCCCCGATCCATCCGTAAGCCCGTCTTATTCACGGTACGGCGTAGCGAGGCGTTCGAGACCGCGAGCCGAGAAGGGCAAGCGAGAGCAACGACCGACGAGGCGTCGCGTAAAGCACCTCCCCAAGCCCGTCTTATTCACGGTACGGCGTAGCGAGGCGTTCGAGACCGCAGCCGAGAAGGGCAAGCGCAGCAACGACCGACGAGGCGTGCGTAAAGCACGCCGCAGGAGGAAGGAGCGAGCACGCCCTTCGCAGGCGCGGGATCGGACGCCGCAGCAGCCGGACCGTGAATAAGACGGGCTAAGTCGTTTGGAGGGTGGCAAGCCCACCGCGAGGAGGTACGGAGCGAGCACACCCCCCCATGTCGTTGTAGGGGTGGCAAGCCCCCCTTCGGGAGGCGCGGGATCGGACGCCGCAGCAGCCGGACCGTGAATAAGACGGGCTGAGGAGCGAGCACACCCCGAAGCTGGCAGCTCGCTCCCCCCGTGTCCAGCCCTTGCTGCACGCGGCCCCTCCTGCCCGTTCCACGTCCCCACCGGACATGGTCCCGACGCCGCGCCGTTCGCGCACCCCGCGTTCCCTCGCGCAGCCCTCCTCTTTGACCTCTCGACATCGCTGACCCCTTGAAACCCGCGGGGACGCCTGGCGGGATCGGGGTGCCGGTGACGAACGAAGCTGGCGGCAGGAGCGCGGACTTCCTGGC
This sequence comes from Myxococcales bacterium, assembly GCA_021807105.1. Lineage (GTDB taxonomy): Bacteria > Myxococcota > Myxococcia > Myxococcales > JAKAPL01 > JAKAPL01. The sequence continues at coordinate 59,069 of JAKAPL010000018.1, forward strand.
GCCCGCGGAGAGGCGTGGGGGCATTGGGGGCGTTGGTGACGGACGTCCAGCTTCACCGGCGGGCCTGCCCCCATCGCTCGCGGGGCCGTCCCCGTCCTTGACGGATTCGTCCCCTTCGTCGAGGAACCCGTCCCCTTCGTCGAGGAACCCGTCCCCTTCGTCGAGGAACCCGTCCCCTTCGTCGACGGACCCGTCCCCTTCGTCGACGGACCCGTCCCATTCGTCGAGGAACCCGTCCCATTCGTCGAGGAACCCGTCCCATTCGTCGACGAGCCTGCTCCCTTGCTTGAGGAGCGCGTCCCCATCGCTCGCGGGGCCGTCCCCTTCCTTGACGGGTTCGTCCCCTTCGTCGACGGGCGCGTTCCCG
>JAKAPL010000019.1 GCA_021807105.1 Myxococcales bacterium
GCACTCCGACCGGATGACGGGGAGGAGCAGCGCGACGAACATCGAGGCGAGCCGGCGGTCGTCCCGCAGGAACCCCTCGAACAGCCTCTCTTCCTCGATCTCCTCCAACCGTGCGTCCCTCGAACGACGTCCGGCGTCGAGGCTATCGCACTACGGGAGGCCAGGCAAGCCTCCGTCTGGCAGGGCCGCGGTGAACAGCGTCACGAGCGACGGCGACAGGCGCAAGGGCATGGAGCACGCCGGCCGGAAGGCGGTTCCATCGAGGAGGGCTCCGGCGTCATCCCCGATGGATCGGCTCTCCTCCTCGATGGACATCGGGACCAGCCCCATGAGATCGGCGTCATCCTCGATGGAAGCCGTGATCAGCGGCTGGACGGCCGGGGTCATGCGCCTGCGACGCCGGGGCACGAGCCTGAAGACGCCGTTCATCCGGGGATGAAACGAGGGTCCGGGCCGTTGATCGGCTTTCATCCCGCATGAGCGCACGATCGTCCCCCATGAACGCGACTTCATGGCCCATGGATCGATGGATCATCGGGGGTGAAACGAGCTCATCGTCCATGAACCCCCTCCCATCCGGCATGAACGTCGGCACCTCCGCCTCGACTCCCCGATCTCGCGTCATGAGCCCGGCTTCATCGCCCATGGAACCGCTTTCATGCCGGCGATCTCCGCCTTCATGAAGGAGGAGATCGCTCTTCAGGACGATGGAATCGCTCTCATCCCGGAGGACTCCGTTGAGCAGCCCCATGACCCCGCTGATCAGCCCCATGACCCTGTTGATCAGCCCCATGACCTCGGTGATCAGCCGGATGAGCGTGCTGCTCCGGCGCATGACGCCGCGTATCAGGCCCATGACCCTGGATCGCAGGCCGACGATCCGAACTCTCGGCCGCAGGACCACCTGTTCCAGGGGCAGGAGCCTGGATTCATCGCCGATGGCCCCGCCATTCAAGCGGAGGATCCCCCTGCACGGGGCCATGGGGCCGCGGAGGTCCCCCACATCTTCGATTCACGGGCGCGGGGATCCGCTCTCATGCCGGAGCGATCGTCATCCCCGCGCCTCTCCAGCGTTCCCCAGCTTCACGTCGATGCGCCCGAGCCCCGCGAACAGCTCGGACAGCTCCTCTTCCAGGAAGACGAGCGCCCCGCGCACGGGGATCGCCAGCGCGTGCAGCGCGTTCAGGAGCGATGGATCGCTTCGAGGCCGGTGGGCGAGCACGAGGCGGCGCGCGCCGTCCGGATCGTCCCGGCCATCGTCGATGGAGAGGCCGTGGGAGGCGCCGTTCGGGTGGACGAAGTCGCAGAGGACGCCGTAGTACCAGCGGACGTCGCCCGGAGTGGCCTGCGGCAGCCCGTCGAGCAGCGCGCGGATGTGCGTGACCCCGGCGAGCGGGTCCACGGCCCCAGGGCGGTCGTAGAAGGCCTCGAGGTCGCCCGCGATTCCCGCCTGCCAGTTGAAGCGGGTCGCGGCGGCGAAGCGCCAGAGCACGCGGTGCGCCCGTACGATCGCGGCGATCTGCCGGCTGCCGCGCCGTCCGAGGAGGGGAACGTGCTGTGGCGTCAGCTCCTCGTGCGTCCCGTGGACCACGGCAGCCCGTTCGACGAGCATGCGCGCGGCCCCGAAGGCCTGGAGGCAGCGCGCCTCCGCGAGGCCCGAGACGACGTCCTCCACGAGGTCCTGCGCCTTCCACGCGACCCCGTGGCACAGGAAGGCGAGGAAGCCGCGCACCACGTCCTTGACGGCGTTCTTGTGCGGGTAGCCGACGCGCAGCTCCCGGAGGATCGGGATGGCGTAGGCCAGCTCGATGACGTGGTCGAAGTCGCGGTAGGACGGCTCGGCGGCGAGGGTGAACTGCCGCCCCTCCCCCTCGTGATCCTCCAGGGCCTTCTTGAGCCAGGTCTGGATGAGCGTCCGGTCCAGCTCCTCGTGCCAGGCGACCCGCGGCTGGAGCCTGGGGAGCTTGCCGACGTCGAGATCCTGCCGCCAGCCGCGCGCGCCGTGGCGCATGCCCTCGATCCGCACGAGCCGGACGTCGGCCGCCGCGCGCGCCTCTTCCGCGGCGAGCGGCGCCACCGCGACGTACTCCGGCCGGTGGTCGATCTCGTCGCTCTTGCGCTCCTCGACGAGGTCCCGGGTCTGCTCCAGCACCGCCGCGAACGACGGGGGCGCGATGACGTACAGCTCTTCCGGCGTCAAGCTGGCCGAGCCGTCGTCCTCGATGATCGGCGGGTGCATCTTCCGCAGGCCCCGCCCGCGCGGAAAGCCGCGCCACGCGTCGACCCGCGCCCGCGGCTTCTCGACGAGCTGCTCTTGCAGAGGACCGCTGCGAACGGCCATGGAAGGCTCCCGGGGCGGAGAACGCTAGGTGGCTGGGCCCAGGACGTTGTGGATCCGCCACCGGGCGGAGGTCAGACTGATGCCGTAGTCCTCGGCCAGGCGTTCGGGGTCGTTGCCATAGCGGCGGACGGCCTCCGCCGGCGCCAGCAGCTCCGCCGCGAAGGCGTTGGCGCGCTGGGTCTCCTGCACGCGGGACTGATCGCCGATCGCCGCCCCCCAACACTTACCCTGCGCTTCGAAGAGGAGCCGGCCGAGCGGCTCGATGCGCGTCTCCCACAGATCGGCGACGGCGGGGCCGAATTGGAGCCGCCTGCGCACGGCGGCCGAGGCTTCGAGCTGCTGTTCCTTCTGCCAGCGCTCGGTGACCCAGGCGGCCCACCTCGCCCCGTCCTTGGTTCCGGCTGCAAGGGTCAGCACGGCCTCCACGAAGCGGCCGAGCGAAACCCGGAGGTCGTCGCGGTCGAGCCAGGACTCCACATAAGCCAGGATCTCGACGAGGGACGGCTCCTTCTTCGCCTCGACGTGGGCCTCCTCGTCCGGCTCGATCTCGACCACGTTGTCGGCGAGGAAGTCGCTGTTCACCATGAACGGCGGATCGATGTAGACGAGGTCGATCTTGCCGCGGCAGCGCCAGTCGTGCGTCTTGGGATCTCGCTCGTCGAGCAGCGTCTGGAGCGCGACCAGGTTGTCGTTCGTCCAGACACCCCGCGCCGGCCCTCCAAGTCCAGCTCACCCTTGCGCAGGGCCGCTCGCCCGGGGGCACACGATCTCGACCACCTGCGCCGGCACCACGGGCGCGACCTCATCGCGGTCCATCCCCCGCCAGGCGAGCCGCGGCTTCCTCGGCTCGACCGCGATTTCGATCTTCCCATCCGTCGCGCCAGCCACCGTCTCCTCCTCGTGCGCGGGGAGTATCGGCGAAGGCGCAGCGAAAGGGAAGGCGCGGCCCCGACGAGGATTCCTGTCACGCTTTTCGATCTCCAGGCGACCTTGAGTAGTGAAGGCCGCAGCAAGAGAGCGCGGCGGCAATGGACGCGGGAATTGGCCTTCAGCCCGGAGATCACCGGGACCTCGTCCGAGGCCAGAAGCGCAGAAAGGACAACCGAATATGGCCAACAGCAACGGCAGCACCGGTGGCGTGGGAATCAACTCGGCGGCGCAGAAGAAGTATGCGCCCAAGGGGCTCTACCTGGCCCTCACCCTCCTCGCGGAGGGAGTGAAGGACCAGATCCCGAGCACGACGAACCTCGTCATCGGCGGGCAGACCGTCAAGCAGGCCGCTCTCGTCAGCGAGCTGGAATCGGACATCGCCTTCTTCAAGGCGGTGATCGATCTTCACAACCAGCTCGCCTCGGCGGTGGCGGCGCGCAAGGCGGCGGTGCCGGCAGTCAAGCAGCGGTACGCTCAGATCGTGAAAGCGATCGAAGGACTGTTCGCGCCCGGGGACCCGGTTCTCGTGCAGTTCGGGATCCACCCCCGCAAGCCCGCCCGTCGCCTGACCGCCGAAGAGAAGGCGGTCCGCGCGGCGAAGGCGAAGCTGACGCGCGAAGCGCGCCACACGCTGGGCTCGAAGCAGAAGCTCGAGATCCAGACCGTGGGCACGCCGACCGTGACCATCACGCCCGATGGGACGAACATCGTCCCGCAGGTCGTGGGGACCGGAACCCCGGCTGGGAACTCTCAGCCGGCGGCGACGGGCAGCGGAACCGACGCCAACCAGGGCGGCGGCAGCAACAACCCGAGCGGGAAGTAGCCGCTCGTCGCATAGGGGCACCTGTCGCAGCGTGACGGGAGACCGGCCCCCGGGATTGCGGGATCAAACCCGCCTCCCGGGGGCCTTTTTTTCGTTGAACCCGTCTTATTCACGCTCCGGCGTAGCGAGGCGTTTGAGACCGCAGCCGAGAAGGGCAAGCGAGAGCGACGACGGACGAGGCGGGCGTAAAGCACCTCCCCCCAAGTCGTTTGGAGGGTGGCAAGCCCCCTCTTCGGGAGGCGCGGGATCGGACGCCGCAGCAGCCGGACCGTGAGTAAGACGGGTTGAACTGAGCCGCTACGCGGCAGCTTGAGCCACCGGAACGCCGAGGCGGCTTCGCGAAGCGCCCTGTCGGCCGTCTCCGTTCCCGTTCCCCATCCCGTTCCCGAACCCCGACGTCCCGACTTCACTACAGCACAGCAAGACTACAGCGAACGCCGTGCCACGGCTCAGCTCAATCCGACATTGGCCGCGCCGGCCAACGTCCTGCCCGTCCCCTGCCTGTCATCGGCGCGTCCAACGCCTGTGGGCTTCGATCGGCACGGGCTCCAGCACCACTGGGGCACCCGCCGGCGCGCCCTCCGGCATCCCGCAGCCGTAGGACGCAAGTTCGGGCGTGAGCGAGCGTACTCACGGGCGGCGACCACGGTCGTGACCGCGGACGGACCCCAGGGATCGGATCATCGATCTCCGCGGGACCTCTCGTTCGGAGCCCGTGCGGCGACTGAGCCGTCCGAGAGGAGCCCCGCGACGCGTTCCTCGCCGGCCTCGATCGAGAGCGAGACGCGCAGCGCGTAGACCGGCAGCGCGAGATCGTCCGGGACGCGCAGCCGCGCCGCGTCTTTCTCGGTGCAGACAAGGGCGGAGGCGCCGAGACCCGCCGCCCGCGCCGCCGCCGCCCGCAGCTCCGCCGCGGAGATCGGCCGGTGGTCCCCGAGGGGCCAGCGGGCGGCGAGCCGAAGGCCGGCAGCCTCCACCATGCCGAAGAACCGCCCGGGTCGCGCGATCGCGCAAAAGGCGGCGACGGGGCCCGAGGGCGTCGGCGCCGGATCCGCGGCGAGGTCGCCAGCCGCGACGAGCCCCGCTGGCCGCAACCGCGAACGAATCGCGATGGGCAGGCCCACGGCGCGGCGGCCGGGCTCCCCGTGCAGCCAGAGGACGTCCTCGGGCGAGAGTCGCGACGGGGGCTCGCGGAGGGGACCGAGCGGCAGAAGCCGGCCGTTGCCCAGGGGCGCCTCGGCCGGCAGAACGACGACGCTGCGATCCGGCGCGATCCGGCGCTGCTGGAAGCCGTCGTCGAGAAACACGAGGCGGGCGCCGCAGGCTCGGGCCAGCTCGACGCCGGCGCGCCGCTCGCGCGAGACGATCACGAGCGTGCGAGGAGAGCGGCGGGCGTGCAGGACCGCCTCGTCCCCGAAGCGGTCCGGGTCTCCATCCGAGGCCACGCGGGTTGGCCCCGCCACGTCGCCGCCATACCCCCGAAGGACGACCGCCGCCGGGATCCCGAGCGCTGCGGCGCGCGCGGAGAGCTCGAGGACCACCGGCGTCTTCCCGCTTCCGCCGACGTGGAGGCTGCCGACCGAGACGACCCGGCATCCCGACGCCTTCCGCCGGGCAGGACGGCGCCTGGCGAAGACCCGGGTGACGAGCGAGGCCAAGAAAAGTGGGACCCAGAGGAGGAGATAGGCGAGCGGCGCGCGCCCTTCCCAGAGCGCTTCGGCGGCGCGCTCGATTCGGTCTCGCAGGCGCGGTCTCACGCCGGGTCACGCGGCCCGCTGCCCGGCGCCACGGCGCTCCTCGAGGAGACGGACGAGATGGTCCACGTCTCTCTGGCCCGCGCCCCGCACGGTGGTGACCGCGGCCCGGGCCATCGCCCCCAGCTCGGCGATCCGATCGGGCCGCCCGAGCAGGTCGTGGAGAACGCGATAGAGGTGCTCGGGATCCTTCACCTGGATCCCCCCGCGGCCGACGAGCACCTGAACGCTGTCGTGGAAGTTGTCCATGTTGGGCCCGAAGAGGACCGGCTTGCCGGCGTCGGCGGGCTCCAGGATGTTCTGTCCCCCCCGCCGGGTGAAGGACCCGCCCACGAAGACCAACGTCGCCAGCCGATAGGCCTGTCCGAGCTCGCCCATCGTGTCGAGGATGACCACGTCCGCCGGCTGGCCGTCGGCCCCGGAGGAGCGCAGGGCCGTACGAAAGCCCCGGTCGCGCGCCGCGACGAGCAGCTTCTGGGTCCGTTCGAGGTAGCGCGGGGCGATGACCAACCGCAGCCGCGGGTAGTCCCCCCGCAAACGGCCGAGCACGTCGAGCAGGAGGGTCTCCTCCCCCTCGTGCGTCGAACCCGCGATCAGGAGCGGCGCCGACGGCTCTCCCCCGCCGAGCGCCCGCGCGAGTCCCGGCTCCTCCACGATCCGCTCGTTGTGCAGGAGCGCGTCGAACTTGGTGTTTCCCGTCACCCAGACCCGATCGAGCGGCGCCCCCAGGGCGATGGCCCGTTCGGCCTCCACGTCCTCGCGCATCAGCAGGAGATCGACGTCGTGCAGGGGGTTCCCGATCAGCGCGAACAGCCAGCGGTACTCGCGCAGGTGGCGCGCCGAGAAGCGGCCGTTGGTGAGGGCGATCCGCGCGCCGTGCCGGCGGGCCGCGTGGATGAGGCTGGGCCAGATCTCCGTGTACTCGAGCACGAGCAGATCCGGCCGCACGGCCTCCATCGCCCGCCGGGTGGCCCCCGGCAGATCGTACGGCAGGTACAGGACCGCGTCGACGCCGGCTAGCCGTTCGTGGGCCATCAGTCGGCCGGAGTTGGTGAGGGTCGAGACGATCAGCGTCGCGTCGGGCAGCCGGCGCCGCAGACCGTCGATGACCGGAAGGAGCGCGAGCAAGTCGCCCGCGGAAGCGCCGTGCAGCCAGATCCGCGGTCCGGCGCACGGGCCGGCGGACGCGCGCTGGCCGATCGGGCCACGGTAGAACCCGAGCCGCTCGCGCAGCCCGTGGCGGATCTTCGGGTGAAAGAGCCAGAGCGGCCAGATCAACGCGAAGAGGATCCAGGCTCCCACCTGGTAGACGAAGTGCATGAATCAGCGGCCGGGCTCGAACCGGACCGTCGCGATCGCGCCGTAGGTCGCAGGAGAGAGCACCAGCGTCGGGCCGGAGGTGCCGGCGGGCGCGAGGTCGCGCTCGACGGCGTCCGTGCGCATCATCGTCCTGCCCTGGAGCTGCGCGCCCAGGTCGACGGTCAGCGGACCGGGCAGCAGCAGCGCCCGCAGGATCGTCCCCTCGCCACGGTCCGCCGGCTTGACGGCCGAGACGATTCCGTCGCCCTGGCTCCCGGCCAGCGAGGTCTCGGAAGGAAGCGGCGCGGCAGGCGTCGAGGCCGGCGTGCCGAGGTCCCAGATCAACGGCCGATCGAACGCCTGGGCCTGCCGCGCCGCATCCGCCGGGCTGACGGCGCTCGTCACGTACCACTCGAATCGGTGCGCCGCGGGATCGCTCCCGACCCCGCCGAGGAAGTCGCACTGCTCTTGCTGCGCGTTGCGCGCGGCAAGCAGCTCGACCAGGCCGTTGCCGTCGAAGTGGGCGCCGGTCGACTGACGGAGGAGGACCGCCCACGGGCCGTCCGAGACCCAGGCGACCGCGGGCCAGAACGTCGGCGTCCAGATCGCCTGGGGCGTTCGGGTCACGAACCCTCCCGGCTGCGAGGTGCGCAGCTCGGCGCCCGCGCCCGAGGCGAAGTCGAAGCTCACGGTCCGGGTCGTCGCCGGGTCGGCGGCCATCGTGACCGCGAGCCGCAGACCCCGGTCGCCCGCATCCAGGCGCGCCTCGCGCGTCGCCGTCGGGGTGACGAAGGCGACGGTCGCGGAGAGCCCGGACTGGTCGAGCACCTCGACGGCGTCCGCCCCGAGCCCTTCCTGCCGCGGCGTGAACGAGCAGCCGGGCATCTCGTGGCCGAGCCGCCAGAGGCCGCCCTGGTCGGAGTACGTCGTCACCCCGAACGACGGTCCGGCGAGCGCCTCGACGCCGTCGATGGCGAGCGAGGTGAGGGCGAAGCTCCCGTCGAGATCCCATTGGGCCCGCACGTGCTCGTTCGTGAGGACCACGCGACGAACGGCGGCGCCGGTCGCCGGCCGCCCGGAGTCGTCGAGGAGCAGCAGGCCGACCACGTTCGGAGTCGGGGGCGCGCCCGCGACGAGGTCCACCGTTCGCCAGCCCCAAGGCGGCAGGTTCGAGAGCGCCACCCGGACGCGCGTCCCGTTCGAACGGCCCAGCACCTCGACCGGCACCGGAGCGCCGCCCACCCTGGCGGCGAGCCCGGATGGCACGCCCGCGGGCAGCGTCACGTCCACGGTGTCGCTGACCGGATAATCCGCGGGGTTGAAGACGACGACTCGCGCCGCGTCGCCCGCGGCGGCGGGGATCCGCCCTGCGACCGCGCGCGTGACCGCGGCGAGGAGCTGGTCGCCGGCGGCCTGCGCGTCGCCGAGGAGCGGGCGTTGGTCGTCCGCGGCCACCTCGTCGTTGGCGGTTCCGGTGATGAAATCGTGGTGGTCGGCGAACGTGAGCCGCTCCAGCGCCGGCGCAGCCGCGGAAACGAGCGCCGCCCCGGCGGGGCCGAGGGCCGTCGCGTAGCTCTCCGCCTCGAAGAACGGCCGGGCCGCGTCCCGGGTCGCCCGCTTGATGTCGGGCCGCGATCCGTAGAACCCCATGAAGTACGGGGTGAGGTCCTGCGCGACCACGGGCAGCGCGGCCCGGTGCGCCGCCACGAGCTGCGCATAGTCGTCGAACGGCGCGGCGACGGCCCAGGCGCCGGTCTCCGGATAACGGTTCTGGTCGTAGTCGGCGATGTCGGCGAGGAGGTCGGGCTTCGGGTGCTGGAAGTCGCAGCCCACCGCGACGAAGATGTACGGCGTCGCGGCGGTCGGGCCGTAGTCCGCGAGGTAGCCATCGATGTTCTCCTCCACGAACCCGGGCGAATCGTCGAAGGTCCCCAGGTGGCCGCCAGGAACGGGGAGGTCGTTCGCGTAGTCGATGGTATCCCCCTCGCAGTAGAGCAACCCGTCGAGCCAGTGGGCGAGCACCTCGCCGCCGCCCGCCCCCCGCCAGACGAAATCCGCGCTCCCCGCCTGGCGCAAGAGCGCGGCGGTCGAGCCTTCGGGCGGCTGCGGTCCCAAAGGGGGATCGCTGTAGACTTGGAGGATGGTCGGCGCGCCGTCGATCCGGGCGAAGGCGACGCTGTCGAAGCCCGCGGCGGCGAGGATGTCCGGGAAGGTCGCGGAGTGGCCGAAGGAGTCGGGGACATAGGCGGAGTGCGGCCGGATCCCGAGCATATCCTCGGAGAAGCGCGTACCGTACAGGTAGTCGCGCAGCAGCAGCTCGGTCTCGGGCAGCACGTCATCCGGGCTCGTCATGCCGCCGCCCACGATGTGCAGCGCGCCCCGCCCCGCGGCCGCGCGCAGCGGCGCCAGCTCCTCAGGGTGGAGCTGCACATGGTACTTCAGGTAGCCCATCTCCGTCACGGTGTAGAAGGCGTCCGGTTGCGTCTCGAGGATCTGACGCGCCTCGACGAAGATGTCGTGCACCCACGACTGGTAGTAGCCGTCGAACGTCTTCTGCCAGTCGATGTCCAGGTGCGAGGCCTGGCCGAAGATCAGGACCTTCCTCGCGTCCGGAGGAATACCGAGCGCGGAGCGGAGCCGGGCCTCCGCCGTCGGCGGCGGCCCCGCGCCGGCCGCGCCCGCGTCCACGGGCGTTTCATGATGCGAGCAGGCGGCGAGCGTGACGAGGACGGCGAGGGACGTGATCCGCATGACAGCCAAGCAGGCTACGCCATGCCATCGGCCGCCGTCCAGACGGGCTCAGAGAAGTCTTCGCGCGATGACGAGCTGCTGAATCTCGCTCGTCCCCTCGATGATCGTGGTCAGCCGCGCGTCACGCCAGTAGCGCTCCACCGGGAACTCACGGGTGTAGCCGTAGGCGCCGTGGATCTGGAGCGCCTCGTCGCAGACCCACTTCGCGGTCTCGGTGGCGAAGAGCTTGGCCATGGCCGCGGGCAGCGCCGCGTTCTCGCCTCGATCCTTCACGCGGGCGGCATCGTAGACGAGGAGCTTCGCCGCCCGCAGGCGCGTCGCCATCTGCGCGAGCTTCATCTGGATCGCCTCGAAGTCGCCGATCCGCTGCCCGAATTGCCGCCGCTCGCGGGCGTAGGCGACCGCGGCGTCGAAGGCCGCCCCCGCGACCCCGAGCGCCCGGGCCGCGACGACCATCCTCCCCCCGTTGAGCGAGTTCACCAGCATCTTGAGGCCATCCCCCGCCGGGCCGATCCGGTTCTCTTCGGGCACGCGGCAGCCGGACAGGCGCAAGGAGACGCAATCGGAGCTGCGGTTACCGAGCTTCGGGACCTTCGGACCGACCGAGAAGCCCGACGCCTCCCGCGGGACGACGAAGAGCGACAACCCCTCCTCGCCCTCACCGCCGCGCGCGGCCACCAGCGCGTGGGTGCAGATCCCGCCGTTGGTGATGAAGCTCTTCTCCCCTTCCAGGACGTAGTCGCCCGCCTCGCGGACGGCCCGCGTCTGCATGGCCGCGAGGTCGGAGCCGACGTTCGGCTCGGTCGCCGCGAAGCAGAAGATCGACCGCCCGCGGATCGCGTCCGGCAGGAACCGCCGCCGCTGCTCCTCGTTCCCGTACGCGAGGACGGCCGACGTGCCGATGGAGCAGTGGGCGACGATCGACCCGGCGATGCCGCTCGCCGCCCGCCCCAGCTCCTCGGCGAGCAGGCAGAAGGAGAGGGTGTCCGCCCCCGCCCCGCCGTACGTCTCGGGGAAGGTCGGGCAGAGGAAGCCCGCGTCGCCGAAGATCGGGAAGAGCTCGACGGGGAAGGTCTCGGCCGCCTCGGCCGCGGCGACGCGCGGGGTGACCTCCCGCGCGACGAGCTTCGCGATGGCCGTCCGGAAGAGGCGTTGCTCCTCGGTCAGCTCGATCTCCGGCGCGGGCACGTCAGAAATCGTAACGGACGGCCACGGGTATGTCGACGGTCGTGCCCGACGACTGGTAGGCGAGGACGCCGTTCACGTTGTCCTGCCCGTATGTCCGCGTCCCCAGGAGCCCGACCTGTACGGCCGCCTCCACGGTGAGGCGCCGGGCGATCTTCAACGGATCAGGGAAGCCGTACGCGAGGCCGAACGAGAAGACGTTCGCGTCCGAGTCGAGGTAGAGCTGGTTGGGCTCCTTCGCGTGGGGCGCGGCCGGGGCGGAGGGGAGCATGGTCGGCCGGAAGAAGTAGCCACCCCGGACGGCGAGCGAGTCGAGCGGTTTCCACTCGACGCCCAGGCGTGGGGTCCAGGTGTCGACGAAGTTGGTCGCCGCGGTCTGGGGGTTGATCGTCCCGTTGTACAGCGTGGAGAGCACGGAGGGGAGGGTCACGCCGATGGACGCGATCGGCGGCGGCGCCTCCGACCACTCGTCGTACTCGACGTCCGCGGCGACGAGCAGCCTGCCCCCGAGGAGCGTCTTGCCAAGTCCGACGGTGAACTCGTCGGGGGAGAAGTGGTAGGTCCCGTTCACGTCGACCGAGAGGTCGCCGAGGCTCTGATCCATCAAGACATTGATGGGGAGCGTGTAGTTGCCGGAGGCCTCGCCGCGCCAGCAGCCGAGGAGCCGGAATCCCCAGAAGGGCCCGACGACCGCCCCGACGATCGGGGCGATGGTCACGGGGTCGGTCGTCGCGAGGTCGCTCGTCTTGATGTAGCTCGGCGTCCCCTGCACGCCGTTGCCCGAGGCCTCGCCCAGGTGGGCGGTGAAGTCCGCCGACCCGCCCGTGTTTCCCAGGATCTGCGCGCTCGCTCCGATCGACAGCCAGTCGAAGGGCTGGACGCCCACTCCAGCCGCGAGCTGAAACTGCGACGGCGCATCTTCGAAGCGGTAGTACGTCGCGGCCCCGTCGTCGAGCATGCGGGCGAGCACGAGGCCGGTCTGCGGCACGTAGATGCCGAAGCCCATGGTCACCCGGTCGTGGAAGATGCCGCCGAGCGGCGCCGCGGCCCCCAGGGTGAAGCCCTCGACGTCGGTGAGCGGGTGGACCGCCGGACTCCCGGAGTACGGCGTCCCGACCGCCGCGTCGTGCAGGAGCGGCTGCTCGTACGTGTAGCCGAGACCCAAGCTGCCGCCGTGCAGGAGCGCCGGGTTGTAGTAGACAGCGGTGAAGTCGCCGTCCGCCGCCGCCTGGACATTGCCCATCGCGGTCGCCCGGGGGTTGAACCCGAGGAGGTCCCACTCCTGGGCGAAGGCCGCGGCGGGCAGGACGAGGATCAGGATGGCGAGCAGTCGTGACATGAGCGGCACCCCTCTCGGCTGGGAAAGGACCGGGCAACTAAAGACCGCGGCGCGCGCGATTGTCAACGCGGTCCGGGTGGAACCGACCCAACTTTTCGACCCCCAACCCCGCGTCGTTGCGGAAATCCGCTCCCGATGCCCCATGGTCTGGAACGAACGAAGGAGACCGTACACCGCGTCTGGAATCGGGGCCTCGGGAGCGGGAACGGGAACCGGTCCAGGAATCGAGCGGCCGCCTCGGGAAAATGGGGTAGCTCCTCTGCCCGGGCCGCCTTGTAGTCCGGCGCGCACCGTTCTAAGAAAGGCGCTTCACCCGAACGAGTGGGAAGGGTTCCGATGGGCGCGATCGCACGGCTGAAGGAGCACCCCAGGGGCTTCTGGTTCGTCTTCTTCGGCGAGCTGGCTGAACGCGCGTCGTACTACGGCATGCGCACGGTCCTCGCCGTCTACATCGTGGACCGGCTCCGCTACTCGCCCGCCAACGCCTCGACGATCGGCGAGATCTTCATGGCGGCCTGCTACCTGTTCTGCCTGCCGGGCGGCTGGATCGCCGATCGGTTCCTCGGCCGCTACAAGACGATCGTCTACTTCTTCTTCCCATACGTCTTTGGCCAGGTGCTCCTCGGCAGCATCCAGACGAGCGTGGCGATGTACGTCGCCTTGTTCCTGCTCGCGGTCGGGTCCGGGACGATCAAGCCCTCGTGCTCCCCGCTGATGGGGATGATCTACGAGAAGCAGAAGAAGGATCACCTCTTGGCCGAGGCGTTCAGCTACTACTACGCGGCCATCAACATCGGCTCCGCGATCACGACCCTCGCCGTCCCCGCGCTGCGCAATTACCTAGCGCCGCCGCCGGCCGCCGAGCCCGTCGCCAAGGGCTTCGCCGACCCGGCCCAGTTCGCCGCGGCCCACCAGGCGTGGGCGGCGTCGGTCGCCGTCTGGAAGGCCGCGCTGCCGCACGCCTATCTCGTCACCTTCCTGCTCCCGGCGGCGTTGATGACGGTCGCGCTCGGGATCTTCGCCCTCGGGAAGCGCCACTACGTGGTCGAGACCATCCGGCGGGAGCAGAAGACCGCGGAGCAGAAAGCGGCCGAGTGGAAGAGCCTGAAGCGCGTCGCGCCGGTCTTCGGCCTGATCGTCTTCTTCTGGTTCGTCTACGACCAGTCCGCGACCACCTGGATCTTCTTCGCCCGCGACCACATGGACTTGACGCTCCTGCGCTTCGGGGGCTGGAGCTGGTCCATCTCGGCCGAGCAGATCCAGGCCATCAACCCCTTCGCCATCCTCTTCCTGACGCCCCTCTTCAATTGGCGCTGGGAGCGGGCGCGTAAGAAGGGCGGCGGCGCCGAGATCCCCGACACCCGCCGCATGATGGAGGGGTTCATCGTCGTGATCGCCTGCATGGCCATCATGGCGATCGCCGGTTACGCGGTCGGCGGCACCGGCAAGGTGACGGCCTGGCTCGAGGTCGTCGCGACCCTGGTGATCAGCTACGCCGAGCTGGGTGTCTCGTCCATCGGCCTCAAGTTCGCCTTCCAGCAGGCCGCCCCGGGGACCAAGTCCTTCATCACCTCCGCCTTCCTCGTGACCGTGTTCCTCGGCGACTTCGGCATCGGCGCGCCCTTCGTCCAGCTCTGGGGCCGCCTCTCCCCGGGGAACTACTTCCTGATTCAGACGGCCGTCATGGTCACGGTCGCGGTTCTCTTCCGCGTCGTCGCCCGCCGCTTCGAGCAGCAGAGCAACGGCGCCGCGTCGGCCCCCGCCGCCGCGGCGTGAGCGCAGACCCCAGCGGTGCCGGCGTGCCCGTGGTAGGCTCCCGCAATGGCGGTCGAGCTGGCCATCCTCTGGCACATGCACCAGCCCGTCTACCTCGACCCGGCGACCGGCACGCCCGTGCTCCCGTGGGTCCGCCTGCACGCGGCCCGATCGTATTACGACATGGCGAAGGTCCTCGCGCGCCACGGCGGCGCGCGGGTCCACGTGAACTTCGTCCCCGCGCTGCTCGATCAGCTCGACGCGGCCACGACCGGGACGCGAGACCGCTTCCTCGACATGACGGAGCGGCCGGCGGCGGACCTCTCGGCGGCGGAGCGCGAGTGGATCCTCGCGAACTTCTTCTCGGTCGATCCGGAGACCCAGATCCGCCCGCTGCCACGCTACCGGGAACTGCTCGTGAGGCGGGGCGAGGACGGCCGTCGCGCGGACGTCTCCCGGGCGGCCCGCACGTTCTCGGCCGGCGAGTTGCGCGACCTCCAGGTCCTCTTCAACCTCGCCTGGACGGGCTTCTCGCTGCGCGAGGAGGATCCGGCGCTGCGAGCGCTGCTCGCGAAGGGGCGCGGCTTCACCGAGGCGGACAAGGAGGCGGTCCTCGCCTCCCACTCCCGCGCCGTGGCGGCCATCGTTCCGCTCTGGCGCGCCCTCTCGGAGGCCGGACAGGTCGAGCTGACGGCCACGCCGTATTACCACCCGATCCTGCCGCTGCTCGTCGACAGCGACTGCGCCTCCGAGGCGCTGCCCGGCCATCCGCTGCCCGAGCGCTTTGCTCACCCCGAGGATGCGCGGGAGCAGGTGCGGCGGGCCCGCGATTCGCACGCGCGCCGCTTCGGCCACGCGCCGTCGGGGATGTGGCCCGCCGAGGGGGCCATCTCGCGAGCCGCCGCCGGGGTGTTCGCCGCGGCGGGGACGAACTGGATCGCGTCCGACGAAGGCGTGCTCTTCCGGTCGCTGCCCGCGGAGACGCCGCGGTCGGCGCTCTACCACCCGTGGCGGCTCTCGACCGACGGGGGGGAGATCGACATCGTGTTCCGCGACCGGACCCTCTCCGACCTCGTGGGCTTCGCGTACCAGAAGGCGCCGCCTCGTGAGGCGGTCGCCGATTTCCTGGCGCGGGTGGCGGCGATCGGCGCCGGCGAGGCGCCGCTCGCCTGCGTCATCCTCGACGGCGAGAACCCGTGGGAGCACTACCCCGAGAGCGGCCGCGAGTTCCTGGACCGCCTCTACGACGGGATCGAGGCGGGCGAGCGCGGCGTGACCCCGGTCCTGCTCTCGCGCCGGCTCGCCCGGGGCGACGCCCAGCCGCTTCCCCGGCTCCACGCGGGTTCGTGGATCGAAGCGAGCTTCCGCATCTGGATGGGGCACGCCGAAGATCGGGCGGCATGGAACCTCCTGCGCGGGGTACGCGCGAAGTGGGAGGCGGCGCGCGCCGCGGGGCTTCCCGCGGATCGCTTGCAGGAAGCCTATGACCAGATCCTGATCGCCGAGGGCAGCGACTGGTTCTGGTGGTTCGGCGACGACTTCACGACCGAGAACGCCGCGGAGTTCGACGGCCTCTTCCGCGGGCGCCTCTCGGCGGCCTGCCGGCTCCTCGGCGTGCAGCCGCCGCAGCAGCTCTCCGCCCCGATCTCCGGGCAGGCGTCGCGCCGGGCGGCAGACGGGGGCAACCCGCGTCCGCCCGAGGCGCTCCTCCATCCGGCGATCGATGGCCGGGTGACCGTCTTCGGCGAGTGGACGGGCGCGGGCGAGGCGAGCGGGGTGAGCCCCCTCTCGTCGATGGCCCGGACCGAGCCGTTCATCCGACTTCGCTGGGGCTTCGACCTCGAGAACCTCTTCCTGCGCATGGACCCTGCTCCGCCAGGCCCGCAGGCCGGCGCCGCGGCCGACGGGATCGAGCTTCTCGTCGAGGGTCCGCTGGGCAGCCGCACCGTGCGCTTCTCCCTGCGCCGCGGCCCCCCTGGGCCAGAGGTCACCGGATCGCCGGCGGCCGGCGAATCGGCGTTCGAGGAGATCTTTGAGGCGCGCGTGCCCCTCTCGACCCTGGGCGCGCGGGCCGGGGACACGCTCCACCTCCAGGTTCGGGCCTTCGACGGCGCGATCGAGGTGCAACGGCTGCCCGCCGGCGGCGCGATCGCGACCGAGGTCCCCGGTCCCGACTTCGAGGGCGTTCACTGGCGGGTGTGAACGCGCTACGTTGACGCCGTGAATCCGGCTCTGCCCGCCTTGCTCGTGGCGTTCCTGCGCGGCGCGATGCCCGTCTCCGTCGCCGTCGTCCCCGTGGACGTCGGAGCGGGGGTCGACCAGGCCGTCGCACCCCGGATCGAGGCCCTCCTTTCGCAGCTCCTCCGGGACCGGCACGCCAGAGTGATCGACGCGCCGAAGGTCCGCGCCAGGCTCGGCGCCGAACGCGTCTGGAGGTTGTGGCGTTGCCCCGACGCCGCATGCCTGCGGGCGGGAGGGGCGGCGCTGCCCGCCGACGCGCTGCTCGTCGCGAGCGTCTCGTTGATCGGCGCGAACATGGCGCTGGAGATGCAGTTCCTCCGGCTGCGCGGCCCTCCCCGCGCCGCAGTCGCGATGAGGTCGGCGCGGGTCGACCTCGCCCGCTCGTTGCACGAGGCGACGGCCTCTGCGATGAACGAGCTGTGGCCGGCGCCGCGGCCCGCCCCGGCGGGGGCGCTCGCGAAGCCTCCCCCGTCGATCCTCGCGGTCCCGCGCCACGCGGCGCCGTGGTGGCTCGCCGGCGGGGGACTCATCGTCGCGGTCCTCGGCGCCGGCCTCGTCGACTACGCGCTCGGCGAGAGTCACCCGGTGACCCAGCAAGGGGTCACGCGGTACACGTACACTTGGGCCCAGGCGAGGCTCGCGAACACCGAGGGGACGGCCGGGGAAGCCGTCTTCGCGCTGGGCGTGGCCGCGGGGATCGGCGGCCTCGCCTGGGGGCTCGCCCAGTGAACCCATGAGAGGAGGTACGCCATGCCGAACCTCGAGCTGACCGAGAAGAAGGAGCTGTCGAGCTTCCGGCGCGCGGCGCTGGGGACGTGGAGCACCGTCGGCGATCCGTCGGTCTACGGGACAATCGAGCTCCGCATGGAACCGGCCCTCGCCTACCTCGAGGCCTACCGTACGGCGACGGGCAAACGGCTCACGGTGACCCACCTCGTCGCCAAGGCCGTCGCCGCGGCGCTCGCCCGCATGCCGGATGCGAACGCGATCCTCCGCCGGCACCGGATCTACTTGCGCAAGCGGATCGCCGTCTTCATGCAGGTCCTGATGTCGGACGAGGGCGAGCAGAAGATCGACCTGTCCGGGGTGACGATCCAGGACGTGAACGAGAAGACGCTCGGCCAGTTGATCGACGAGGTCGAGGAGCGGGTGCGCAAGGTCCGGGCACGGCAGGACCCGGAGCTGGAGAAGGCGCGCTCGGCCCTGCGCTTCATCCCCTACGCCCTGCTCCACCCGTTCTTCCGCCTCATGGGGTTCCTGCTCTACACGCTCAACCTCGACCTCCGCTGGGCGGGCTTGCCCAAGGACGGCTTCGGATCGGTGATGATCACCAACATCGGGTCGCTCGGCCTCGACCAGGCCTACGTGCCGCTCGTCCCCTACTCACGGGTCCCGCTGCTCGTCGCCATGGGCGCCATCCACGACGCGCCGGTCGTCGAGGAGGGTGCCGTCACGGCCGGGAAGGTCATGAAGCTCAACGCGACCTTCGACCACCGCTTGCTCGACGGCATGCACGCGGCCATCATGGTCCGGACTCTCCGCGAGTTCTTCGAGCGCCCCTTCGAGCGGTTCGACCCGCTCCCCTCTGCCGAGCTCGCGCGGTCGGTTCCTTGACGCCCCCCGGCCGCCCACGGACAATGACGTGATGCGGCATGGAGAGCGCGAGGAGGTCTTGCGATGAGCGAACGGACGGAGGCGGAGCCGGCCGCAGGCGCGCCGCGTGTCATCAAGCGTTACGCGAACCGCAAGCTCTACGACACCGCGCAGAGCCGCTACGTCACGCTCGACGAGATCGGCGAACTGGTGAAGGAGGGGGCCGAGGTCCAGATCGTCGACAACAAGACCAAGGACGACCTGACCGCGGTCACCCTCGCCCAGATCATCCTCGAGGAGGAGAAGAAGAAGAGCCGGATGCCGCTAGCGGTGCTGCGCGGGATGATCCGCAGCGGCGGGGAGACGCTCTCGGACCTCATCCAGAAGGGGGTCTCCCCGCGGTGGGCATCGCTGCGGGAGGGGGCCGAACGGGGCCTCACGCGGATCAAGCGCGAGGGCGCCCTCGAGAAGCCGCGCGAGCTGCTCGGCTCGACGCAGATCGCTCTCCAGGAGTGGCAGAAGCGGGTGGACGAACGCATCCACCAGGCGCTCGCGGCCATGACCACGCTCACCGCCCAGCGGGGTGAGCTGCGCCACCTCGGCAAGCGGCTCGACGATCTGGACGAGAGGCTACGGGCGCTGGAGGCGGAGAAGAAGTCGCCAGCCCATCTGGACGAAACTCGCGGGACAAGTCGTTGAAGTCGTAAGGAGGCAGGCCGCCCACGGAAGGGAGGAGCGAGCACGCCCCATGTCGCTGTAAGGGTGGCAAGCTCCCTTTCTCACGCGCGGGATCGAACGCCGCAGCAGCCGGACCTTGAAGAAAGACGGGCTCAGGAGGCGGCGCGGGCGGGGGCGCCTGAGACGACGAGCTCCTTGCCGATCGCCGCGAGCATCTGCGCGCCGGACGAGCCCGGGGCGTACTCCCAGATGGTCTGGCCGTGGGACTGAGCCTCATCGATCCGCACGTTGTAGCCGAGCACCGTCGAGGTCACCCTCCCGGGGAAACGCTCGCGCAGCTTTTCGAGGATTGCGTCGGCGAGCGCGGTCTTCCGGTAGAACGTCGGCACCACCAGGGAGACGCGCAGCACCGGGTGATCATGCTCCTCGCGCACCCGCCGGACGGTGTCGAGGATCTCCGCGCAGCCGTCCAGCGCGAAGTAGGTCAGGGCCACCGGGACGACGACCTCCTCAGCCGCGAGCATGACGTTCAGCGTCGCGAGCCCCATGGAGGGCGGCGCGTCGAAGACCACGAAGTCGTAGCCCTGGAGGCCACGCAGCCGCTCCGCGAGCCGGCCCGCCCGGTCGCGCGCGCCAGCGAGCCGCTCGGGCAGCTCCGCGAGCGACTTGTTCGCCGGCAGGAGGTGCAGGCCCGGGATCGCGGTCTGCCGCAGGACGCTCGTGATCGTGACCTGCCCGTCGACGAGCAGGTCCTGGATCGTCGGCGACAGCCCCCGCACGTCGATCCCGAGCGACTTGCCGGCGTGCCCCTGCGTGTCCAGGTCGCACAGCAGCACGCGCCGGCCCTTCTCGCGAGCGAGCCAGGCGGCGAGGTTCACCGCGAGGGTCGTCTTCGCGGTCCCCCCCTTCTCGTTGATGAAGGCGATCCGGCGCATTCCCCGGACCGCGGCGTCAGGCCTGCGCCTGCGGGACCGACGGCCGCGCCTCGACGAGTTCGTCGACCTTCTGGTCGACGGAGGTGAGGATCCGCTCCAGGTCGTCGAGCCGGTTCTGCAGCGCCCGCACGTCGCGCGTGGAGGGCAGGTTCATCGCCGAGAGCGCGATCCGGAGGTTCTTGTCCATGAAGCCCTTCGCGGTCAGCGCCCGCTGGACCGCCCCCTGGAGCATCGACGCGAAGCGGTCGCTGGAGAGGAGCCGGGTCACGGCCTTGCCGACCTGCGCCTCGCCCTTGGCCACGAGCTTGCCGACCAGCGGATAGGTCTTGATCATCGCCATGTTCGCCACCTCATTATCGGGCGCGCATGCTGCGCCCGGGGAGACGCCCTGTCAAGACGTCGGCTTGACAGACGTCGGCGCGCGACGTCGGCGCGCCAGCGTCGTTGCGCCACTCCCCAATCCGTCCGCAAAGGGCTTTGGGGGCGGTGGGGTGGCGGCCCAGACGACGCCGGCGGAGGGCGGTGGGAGCAGTGGCCCCGGCGGTGAGGCCTGCTCGGCCGACCTTCAGGGATAGGGTCGCTGCCTTTTGAGCTCCAACGGAAGGGCCCGCTTGGGGCTCTCTTGGAGCATCGAGTCCTGATCGATCGTCGCGATCTTCTGCGGCGTGCCCCAGCATCGCGCCAGCCTCTCGTCCGCCTGCAACCTCCTCGGGGGCGTCGGGCCCGTTCTTGCCGCCCGGCTACGTCCCATGCCACACTTCGGTGCGGCCTTCGCCGCCCGGTGGTCCCCATGGACGACGAAAAAGAGTTTCCCCTCGAACACCTCGACGCCATCCGGCGCCAGGACCTCGCCCACGTCTCGAGGTCGATGACGCTCGAGGACCTGGAGAAGATGAAGCTCGCCGAGGAGGTCTTCGACCTCCACTACCGGCGGCGCACGCGCAACAGCATGCTCGTCGTCGTGGCCCAGATGCTCCTGGGCTTGGTCGCGATCGGCGGTGTCTTCCAGAACGCCTTCCAGAACTACGAGAACAACAAGGAGCAGGCGCAGCAGCAGAAGGCCGATCAGGAGCGCTGGGAGCGGGAGTTCGATCGGGCCCGGGAGACCGACAAGTCGCAAGCCTTCTTCAAGACGAGCGCCCTGGCGACGGACAAGGACAATCCGGACAAGCGGATCGTCGGCTACTCGCTCCTCCAGGAGTTCGTCCGGGACGGCGAGTACAACGCCAAGGCCACGCTCCTCCTCGAGACGGCCCTCCAGCAGGAGTTGGCCCGGAACACGGCCTCCAACCTCGGCGAAGACTCGCGGTCAGCGGTCACGGCCATCCTGATGTCGCTCGCCGGCACCGACGATTGCAAGGCGCTCGAGCAGACGGCGCGGAGTGTCGACCAACTCGCGAAGCGGCTCGCGAGCGGCCACAACGCGGCGGAGGCGAGCGAGGTCTTCGATCTCTACGTCCGCCTGCTCGCCGGCCGCGCGCCGCTCGTCTGCAGCTCGTTCGCCGACATCCGGCGGGTCTGGACGCCGCTGCGCGAGGCGCTCCAGAAGAACCCGGCGCTCGGCGGCCTCCCGGCCGGGACGGCGACGCCCGAGGCGGCCGCCAGACGGATCGCCGAGATCCTGCGGGACAGTTGCCTGCGCGAACTCCGGATCGCCGGCAGCTCCGACTGCGACGAGGTGATTCGCCGGTATGTGCAGCGCTGCGAGCGGCGCGCCGCGACAAGCGGGCCCGCGCCGGCGTGCGAGGTCATCGAGCAGACCGCGAAGGACCTCGCGGCCGGGGGGGCCACGCCCCCCGAGAAGGGGTGAGGCTCCCGCTCACCCCCAATCCGTCCGCAGGAAGCCTCACCCCGGTGATGCGCGGCCCTGTCCGGCGGGAAGGGTTCAGCTCCCCAGCTTCGCTCTTGGCCCCAGAAGCAGACGCGCCCTTATCATCAGAACAGCGCGCTCACGACCGGCACGACGATCGCTGGGAGCGGGCCGGGCGAGGGGGCCTGCGCGGTCACGGGCGGCGGATCGCCGTCCCCGTACGCTGGGCGTCCAAGCCGCCAGCGGGGGCGAAGCCGCTTGGTTTGGGTCTGCGTACCGACCGTGATCCCCGAGGCGAGGGCGGCCGCGGCGATCCCCCAGACGATCGCTCCTTCCGGAGCGAGCCAGGCGAGGAACCAGAAGACGAGGCCCCCAATGATGCTGCCCGAGTACGCGCCGACCAACGTCCAGGCGTACCGCGGATAGAACCATGGCGACAGGCTGCCGACCCCCGCGACCAGCAGTGCGTCGAGCAACGGGTGCACGAGCTCCCACGCCATCGCGGCGAGGAGGTAATCAGCACTCGGGGCCGAGAAGCTGCCGTAGTAGGGGAAGTACCAGGGTGAGTAGCCGCTGTAGGAGAGGAGCGCGAGCGTCCCGGCCCCCTCCCCGAGTCGCAGCCCCCAGTCGAGCAGGAATTCGATCAATGAGAGCCCCGGCTCCTCGCGCCGCACGAGGAGGACACCAGACCCGCCGCCGTCGAGACCAGCGAGGCCCGCTGGCTCCGCGAGGAGGGGATCGAACGACGGCGGCGTCAGGACCAGCGGTCCCACTGGGAGCGCCCGCGCCGGGCAGGGGGCCGCGGCGAGGAGCGCCGCCCCGAGAACCGCCCACCCGGAGGCGCCGCCAGTCGGTGACATCGCGCAACCATGCTTCCGCGCGGTCCGGACCACAAGGCCAGCGGGCGCGTCACGCGCTCGCACCGAGCGGAGGCGATGTCTCCCGGCGGAGCGCCGGCAGCCGAATCGTGAAGCGGCTTCCCTGCCCCCTCTCGCTCGCGACCTCGATGCGCCCCCCGTGCTCCGCGACAATCTCGCGGACGACCGACAATCCGAGCCCGGTGCCTTCGCCCGCCCCCTTCGTCGTGAAGAACGGCTCGAAGATCCGCCGGCGGGTCACCTCGTCCATGCCGCAGCCCGTGTCCGAGACCTCGACCACGACCTCGGCGCCTTCGGCGCGGGTGGTCACGGTGATCGTGCCCTCCGGGTAGTCTTGCAACGCGTGGGCCGCGTTCACGACGAGGTTCAGGACGACCTGCGAGATCCGCCTCGGCCGCCCGAGGACGGGCGGCAGCCCACCGAGGTTGCGGACGAGCATCCAGGGGCCACGCGCCTGGATCCGGGCGATGCGGAGCGTCGCCTCGATCTCCTGGTTCAGGTCGAAGGGCTCCATCCGCGGCGCGTCGTCCCGGCCGAAGCGGCGCAGGTCGGAGACGATCGCCCCGATGCGATGGATGCCGTCGAGCGTCTCGTCGATCAGCTCCTCCCAGGGGTTGCGGGCGGCGGCCGGCATGCCGGGCAGCGCGACGAGCCGTCGCTGAAGAATGGTGACGTTCGCGTCGACGAACATCAGCGGGTTGTTGATCTCGTGGACGATCTGCGCGGCGAACGTGCCGAGGCAGGCGAGCTTCTGCTGGCGCATGGCCGCCTCGTGCGCGGCCTGGAGCTGCCCTTGCGCCCGCTCCAACTCGTGCCGGCGGGCGATGGTTTCGTCCACGAGCCTCGCCACGGCCTTCGTTCGCTCGTGGATGAAGACGACGGCGACGATGAGGCCGGCTCCTTCCACCAGGGAACCGGGCGGGACATGATCCAGAAACGCGGCGCCGGCGCCCGTGCCGGCGAGGAGGATCCCGGCCCGGACGAGCGAGTCGTTCCCTGGCCGCTGCGCCATGCGAATGACCACGAGCAGGACGAAGGCCGCGACCCCGGGGCCCCACCCCGCGAGGTGGCCGACGACGATCGTCACCCCGAGATTCCATGCGACCCGGACGGCCTCGGCGGCCCCCGCTCCGAAGAGACCATGAAGGCGGCGAATCAACCCATCGTTCACCAGGGTACCGAGACCAAAGAGCGCGGTGAGGACGCCCGCCTGGAGGAGGCGCGGCCAGACGCTCGTCACGATCAACAACTCCACGGCGACGAAACCAAGGAGGACCATCCGCGTCTCGGATGCCTCGATCTGCGACCAACGTCTCCGCCGGTGCTCGCCGGGAGGGGCCGTCGATACGGAGTCGTCTTCCATCGCGATGGGACCTCCTCGGGAGACGCCTCGGGCGCCACCCTCGACAAGAACCTTGCTCGTCTCCCCAGCGCCAGCAAGATTTGCGCCGAGAGATCGCGACGGCCGGCCACCGACCGGCGCGCCTCGACCGGTCTTCAGCAAGTTCGTGGTGTTACAGCCGCTGGGTGAATGGACCCGAGGTTCCCGCACCACCAAGCCATTCGAGCGGCGTGCGTGGGGTTCGTCGCGACCCGTGGGTCATGAATCCTTCATCCGCGGGCGCGAAAGGAGCGTCCCGGCGAGCAGCGCGAGCGCGGTCAGCGCGGAGATGACCACGCCGGCGAAGAAGCTCTTCGGGTGGAACTCGAAGACCACCCGGTGGCGGCCTGGCCCCAGCCGGACGCTCCGGAGCATGCCGTAGACCACGCGGATGGGCGCCGGATGTCCGTCCACCGATGCCATCCAACCGGGGTAATAGGCGTCAGCGAGGACGAGCCAGCGCTCGGCGGCCGAAGCGGTGATGATCGACAGCCGCTCGCCTTCATCGGCGGCCAGGCGGGCGAGATCCGGTCCGGAGTAGGGCTCGCCGGGCGCGGAGGCGGGCGGCATCTCCTTCTTCATCAGCACCTCCGTTCGTGCCGCGGCGAGCGTCTCGTGCTCGATGGCTTCCACGAGGTTGGCGGCCCGGCGCGCGCGGGGACGCAGCTCCACGCGGGGCGCGGCCGCGGGGAGCGTCGCCGCCCAGAGCGGGGCTAGGTCCGGCGCGGCGAGGGCCAAGGTGCCAGGCAACGGCTCGGACCGGTCGCGCAAATAGAGCTTCGTCCCGATCAGCCCGTCGCCCGTCGCCCCGAAGCGCTCCACGAGCACGCCGTTGCTCCTAGGCCATGGGCTGCCATAGTAGAGGACGGACGGCACCCCGTACTGGGCGGGAACGTTGTCGTAGAGGCAAAAGTTGCCGCCGTCGTAAAAACCGGCGCCGCCCGGCAGCGGCGTCCCGGTCAAGGCATTCAGGCGCCCACCCCCCAGATGGCCGCGGACCGCCGCGAGGAAGGGGCCGCAACGGGCGGTCTGGCTCGCCAGGTCGAGCGTCGAGGCGCAGAACGTCAGATCGGCCGTGCAAGCGGCGACGAGCGCCCAGTGGCGCCAGGGACCTTCGGGCGCGCGCTGGAGGATCGCCGCGACGACGAGCAGCCCGAGCGCGACCCAGGCGATGGAGACCGCGAGCGGCGCGCCGAGCCCACGCACGCCGGCTACGGCGGAGAAGAGCAGCGCTGCCCCGAAGAGGGTGAGCGCGACGACCAGCCGCGCGTGGCGCCCGGCCGAGAGCACCTCCCCACCCTTCGCCGTGAGGAGCGCCACGGCGAAGAGCACGGGATAGAGGAACTTCACCGGATAGCGGAAGGCCAGCGGTGCGAGGTGGATCCGTTCGAGCCCCCGTGAGGCATACCCGCCCCAGGCAGCGAGGACAATCGCGGCGACCACCACCGCGGCGAGCTTCCGTTCGCGGGGACCACCAGAGCGTAGAGCCGCCCCGGAGAACACCGCCGCCGGCGCCCCGAGGTAGACGGCGCGCAGGAGCCCCTGGTACGGCCCGAAGAAGACCTGCCGGAACGTCTTCGCCGGGATCTGCACGTGGAGGAACGGCAGGAAGAAGCTCGCGAAGTCGCCGCGGCCGAGCGACCAGGCCGTCTCCAAGCCGTGGACCTCGTCGCCGCGGCTCGAGTAGCCGAGCAGCTCCGCGAAGGGCAGGACCGCGGCGGCGGCGAGCCCGAGACCGGCCGCGCTCCCCAGCGCGAAGCGGGCCACCGCGCTCCAGTCGCCCCGCATCGCCCGCGCGAAGGCAGGCAGAGCCGCCGTCGCCACGGCGATGGCCGTCACCTCCGGCGAGCCGCAGAGCAGCCCCACCCCGACGCAGGCGGCCAGGGTCGGGATGCCGCCCCGGGCGCGGCCGGCGACCCGCTCGGCGGCGAGGAACGTCCACGGCAGCCACGAGGCGGCCGCGAGCATGTTGGGGCGCAGGATCGAGGCATGGAGCATCGGCGCCGCCGCGACGAACGCGGCCGCCGCGACCGCCGTCTCGGCGGAGCAGCCGATCTTGCGGCCGGCGCGCCAGCTACCCGCGGCCGCCCAGAGCAGGTGGCCAAACGAGAAAACATAGACCGCCGGCTCCAGCGGCAGGACGGTGAACAGCACCATCGCCGGGGGATAGAGCGCCTGGCTCTGCCCGGACGCGAGGAACGGGAGCCCTGTCCCCATGTCCGGGTCCCAGAGGGGGAGCCGGCCGTGCCGGAGCGCGGCTCCGAGGTACTTCCAGCAGGGACGGAAGATGAAGTCGAGATCGGCGCCGCCGAGGGCCGGCCCGCGCCAGAGCGACCGGACCACCACCGCGGCGATCGGCGCGAGGACGACGGCCCACCAAGCCCACCGGGGCGGCCTACTTGGCGACGTGATAGCCGGCCTTGGCGATCGCCCGCTGGATCTGGGCCGGCTTGGCCAGCGCGTCGTCGTAGCCGACGACGACCGTGTGCTTGTCGAAGTCGGCCGTCGCGGTCTTCACGCCCTTGACCTGCTTGACCGCGTCCTCGGTCTCCTGGGCGCAGCCCGCGCAGTGCCACCCGCGGACCTTGACGGTGGTGCTGACCTCCTTGGCCAGGGCCGGCAGGGACAGCGACAGGACGGCAGCCAGCATGATTCGCTTCATCATCGGCGTTCTCCTCACTCGTTTACCCCCCCGACAGCCGCCGCACGTCTTCGAGCACCCGCTCGACCGGCGTCGCTCCGAGGTAGGCGCGGACAGTCTTACCAGATCGATCCAGCACGAAGGTAGCGGGGAGACCGGCGTCCCAGCCGGGGTCGAGCCTGGCCACGACCGGATCGGGGTCGGGGGCGTCGAGCACCGCGTTCGGGAAGGCGAGCCCGTGTTCGCGCGCGTACTCACCCACCCGGCCGGCGTCGCCGGCCCGATCCAGCGAGGCGCCGACGAGGGGGACTCCGATTCGGGCGAGTTGGCGGGCCAGCTCGCGAATTCGAGGCGTCTCGCGCCGGCAGGCGGCGCACCAGGTAGCCCAGAAGTGGAGGACCACGAGGCCTCCCGGTCCGCGTCGGGCGAGGGCGGCGACCTCGTCGACCGTGCGGACGACGGGAACGGCCGGAAACCCAGCCGGCGCGGCGAGGAGCCACGCGCAGAGAAGGAGCGTCATGCCCCCTGACTAACACGAGAGGCCCCCGGGTCGCCCGGGAGCCTCCCGCCGGCCGCGATCACCCGGCCGTCAGCCAGGCGTCTGGAAGCCCGCCGGTTCGCCAAAGGCGCCCGCCGTGTCCTTGAAGCTCTGTCGTGCGTGCTGCAGATCCTTCCAGAGGCGAGTCGTCCAGTCCCTGACCTGACGCGGATTGTCCATGGCGTTCGCGGTGGACCGCATCTGCCCGAGCAGCGTCCTCGCGTCGTCCAGGTAGCTCCGGGTGTCGTTCAGGGGCCGGTTGGCCTTGTCGTACCGCCCGATGGCCAGCGGCGGCAGCTCGTTGAGGTGCCCCATGGCCTGGTCGATGCCGTCGCTCATGTTCTTCACCATCATCTGCGCGTGGCTCGTCGCGTAGGTCGTCGGGCGCGCGGCCAGCGTGTAGAGCGCCTTGGCGTTGTTCTCCGCGCCCATGATCCCCACCCGCACCATCGCGAGGTGCTTCTCGGCGGTATCCAGCGGCTTCACCGCCCATGCCTGCGCGGCCACCAGCAACGCCGCGGTTCCCGCGACCCATCCGGACCTCGTCGCCATTGCTCCCCTCCTCGGCGTGGCCGTTCGCCGCCCGGACCACCCGGAACGGAACCGCCACGTGCCCCTTGAACGTGGGCCCGGCGGCCGCCGGGCGCAAGGTGCCCGCGCGCGGCGATCAGTTGGGCAGCGGGCCGGCGTCCGAGGCTCCGGCGACCCGAGTCTCGGCGACGATCGCCTCGGCCACGAGCCGGACCAGCGGATCGTAGGACACACGGACCTGGCAGCCCCGGATCTCCACGACCCGCGCGGGGATGACGATGGGGCCCTCACCCGCCGCCGGCAGGAACAGCCGCAGGAACACCCGCCGGGGAAGCGCGGCGCCCTTGACGAGACGAAAGAACGCGCCGCCCACCGAGATGTCCTCCAGCCTCCCGGCCACCCAGCGGTCTCCTTCGCGGACCCAGATCGGCCGATCGAGGGTCCAGCGGACGAAACGACGCCGTTCGATCGGTGGAGACCCCTCTGCCTGGAACGGCCGTTCGCTCACCATCAATGGCTCTCGCTCACTTCGAGAGTACGGGAAAGGCCAGGCGATTTCAACCCACCTGATTCACGCCTGATTCACGCGGTCGCGGGACAGCAAGGGGATGGCAGCGGAAGCGGAGGTCGGCACGATGGCGCGCGCCAACCTGCGCGCCTTGCCAGACCCTCCTGATGGACGCTGGCGCCCAAAGGCGCGGTCGCGAAAAAATTAGGGGGGAGCTCCACGCGGCTCCGGATTGACCACCGCGACCGCCTGGAATACATCCCCGGACGCCATGAGGCTGTTCGGGCTCACCGGGGGAATCGCCTCCGGAAAATCGACTGTCGCGCGGATCTTCCGCGAGTTGGGCGCCGACGTGATCGACGCCGATGCGATCGCGCGGGAGGTCGTCGCGCCGGGGAGCCCCCTCCTCGCCCGCGTCGCGGCCCGCTGGCCCGACTGCCTCGACGAGGACGGCCGGCTCGACCGCAGCAAGCTCGGCGCGCGGGTCTTCTCCGACGAGGGCGAGCGGCGGGAGTTGGAGGCCCTTCTCCACCCGGCCATCCAGGAGGAGGTCCACGCCCGCACGCTCGCGCTCGAGGCCGCGGGCCGGCCCTTC
Organism: Myxococcales bacterium; assembly: GCA_021807105.1. Taxonomy (GTDB): domain Bacteria; phylum Myxococcota; class Myxococcia; order Myxococcales; family JAKAPL01; genus JAKAPL01. The sequence goes on from JAKAPL010000019.1 coordinate 28,507, forward strand.
GCTCTCTACGAGGCCGCCCTGATCCTCGAGAAGGATCTCGACGCGGGCCTCGACGGGGTCGTCCTAGTCGCAGCCTCGGAGGCGACGCAGCTCACGCGGCTGATGGAGCGCGACCGGCTCTCCGAGGCGGAGGCGAGGGCGAGGATCACGGCGCAGCTCCCGCTCGCGCAGAAGCGGCCGCGGGCGCGTTGGATCATCGACACGGACGGGCCCTTCGAGGCGACGCGCCGGCAGGTTGAGGCGGTCTTCCGAAGACTTCAGGAGGCGTAAATGGCGGTCAGGGAGCGCGAGGCGGTCCTCGTCACCGGGTACCCCGGCTACATCGGGAAGCGGCTCGCGGCCCGCATCGCGGCCGGAGAGCGGAACACGGACATCTACCTGCTCGTCCAGCCCAAGTTCCTGCGCGACGCCCGCCGGTATGCCTCCGCGCTCCCCCAGGGGCGCGGCAACCATGTCCACCTGCTCGCGGGGGACATCCTCGACCTCCACCTCGGACTCTCCGGGGCGGAGTACCGCGACCTGGTCGGCCGGCTCACGCAGATCTTCCACCTCGCCGCCATCTCGTACCTGGGAGTCGACTCGGCCACGATGGCCCGCGTGAACGTCGAGGGCACGCGCAACATGCTCGAGGTCGCCCGCGACGCCCGCGTCCTGAAGCGGATGAACCACTTCTCGACCTGCTTCGTCGCCGGCGACCGCGTGGGGGTGATCTCCGAGGACGAGCTGGACGTGGGCCAGCGCTTCCATAACCCCTACGAGCAGACGAAGTTCGAGGCGGAGAAGATCGTGCGGGGGGCCATGGCGGGCATGCCCGTCACGATCTACCGGCCGGCGGTGGTGATCGGGGACTCCCAGACCGGAGAGATCGACCGGTTCGAGGGGCCGTACTACCTCGCCATCAAGCTCGCGGTCTCGCCGTTGCACGTGCCGCTGCCGCTCCCCCCGAACGCGGACTTCCCGCTCAACGTCGTGCCGGTCGACTTCGTGGTCGAGGCCACCTACGTCCTAGCGCACGACGCGCGGGCGATGGGGCGGACGTTCCACCTCGTCGATCCCAGCCCCATGAGCAGCCGGAGGCTCTACGAGATCCTGGCCGAACGGACGCAGCGCAAGGTCCGGCGAATCAACGTTCCCGCCAAGACCACCGGCGCCCTCATGCGCCTGCCCGGCCTCGAACGGCTGCTGCGCGGACCGCGGACCACCCTGGAGTATGGCAACCAGATGGTCTTCTACCGCTGCGCGAACGCGCTGGAGCTGCTCGACGGCACCGGCGTTCGCTGCCCGCCCCCCTCGGACTACCTCGACACCCTCATCCGGTTCGTGCGCGAGAGCGCGAACCGCCGTCGCGACGAGAAGCTCGAAGACCCGCTCGATCAGGCCGCGGCGAAGGACGACAAGCGTTCCTCGGGGAAAGAGGAGCTTTGAGACACTGAATGAAGGCGAGGAGCCACCCCATTTTTCTTGAGCCATCTACGCGATTCCTGGACCCGTTCCGGCTCCCCTTCCGCCCCTCCGATCGCAGCCTCCGGCGATCCGATCGCTGCTTCCGGCTCTCCGTCCGCAGCCTCCAAGGCTCCGATCGATGCCTCCAAGCCTTCCATCGATGCCTCGAAGCCTTCCATCGATGCCTCCAAGGTCCCGGGTAGCTCCTTCCGGCGACCCGATCGCTCCTTCCGGCTGCCCGATCGCTGCTCCCGGCGACCCGATCGCTGCCTCCGGCGAACCGGCCGCTGCTCCCGGCTCTTCGGCGGGCTCGACGGAAGGCTTCGAGGCATCGACAGGAGCCTTCGAGGCATCGATGGAAGGCTTCGAGGCATCTTCCGGAGTGTCCGGGAGCACGATCGATCGACCCGGAAGCTGCGATCGGAGCCTTGGAAGCTGCGATCGGAGCCTTGGAAGCTGCGGACGGAGCCTTGGAAGCTGCGGACGGAGCCTTGGAGGCTGCGGACGGAGCCCTGGGAGCTGCGATCGATGGCTTGGAGGCTGAGATCGATGGCTTGGAGGCTGAGATGGAAGCCTCGGAGGCTGCGGACGGGGCCACGGAAGCTTTCGATCGGAGATCCGGTTCCCGGCCTCGGCGGCCCTTTGGGGGGCAACGACACGCGGGGTGGGGAGCGAAACTTGGGTCAGCTCCACTGAAGGCGGGTTGACAGCCGCCCGAACGGCGGGTAGTCAGGCCCGAATCCTCAAGGAGGAGCCGATGGCCGAACACGTCGTTCAGCGGGAGTGCGATCGCTTCCGCCCCATCTACTACGCCGCCGCTTCCGGCGACTTCAACCCGATCCATATCGACAAGGAGATGGCCCAGATGTCGGGCCTCCCCGGCAACATCCTCCACGGGATGTGCACGATGGCCTGGGCGGTCGAGGCGGCCGTCGACGCGCTCGGCGGCGATCCGGGCTCCCTCGCCCGCGTCAAGGTCCGCTTCAGCAAGCCGGTCAAGATCGACGATCAGGTGACCTTCACGGTGAAGGTCGATGGCAAGAAGGTGGAGATCGCGGCCGTCAACCAGGACGGCGAGGAAGTCCTCAAGAACGCGGCCGGAGAAGGCCGCTGAAGGAGAGATCGATGCCCCTCGATCCCAAGTTCGTGGGCAGGTCGTACGGCCCCTTCACGTACACCGTCGGGCTGGAGAAGATCCGCGAGTTCGCCGTCGCCATCTCGCCGCTCCCCCTCCCCTACGATCTCGCCCGGCAGAGCCCCGAGGGGCTGCGGCCGATCTACCACGACGAGGCGGCCGGCAAGGCGAGCCGTCATGGAAGCGTGATCGCCCCACCGACCTTCTGCGTCAACTTCGCGATGGCGCCGTTCCTGCGCGCGGTCCTGGATCCCGAGGTCAAGGTCGACGTGGCGATGCTCCTCCACGGGGAACAGGAATTCGACTTCCACGAGCCCGTCCGGCCGGGCGACGTGATCACGACGACCGGGAAGATCGACCAGATCTACGAGAAGGCGCAGAAGGACTTCCTGGTCGTCTCGACCGATTCGAAGAACCAGCACGGGCGGCCAGTCGTCCACGCCGTCTGGACCGCGGTCATTCGTCGCTGATCGTGGCCCGGGCGGGCTGGCCAGCCGTCGCCTGGCGCGTCACCGTCCGCCTGATGCGCGGCAACGCCTTTGGCCTCGCCGCCCAACTCGCCTACAACTTCCTCTTCGCCCTCTTCCCGTTCCTCATCTGCCTCGTCGCGCTAGCGCCCTTCCTGCCGGTCCGCGGCGTCGAGGCCCGGCTCCTCGACGCCGCCGAGCCGTTCCTCCCCGGGAGCAGCTACCGGCTCCTCGCCCGCGAGCTGCACGCGATCGTCACCCACCGCCACACGGGCCTGCTCTCCGCCGGCCTCGCGGTCGCTCTCTGGTCGGCGTCGAGCGGCGTCACCGCGCTCATCTACGGCCTCAACGAGGCGCACGGCGTCAGCGAGACCCGCCCCTTCTGGAAGGTCCGTGGGCTTGCCCTGCTGCTCACCATCGCCGGCGGCGCCGCGTTCCTCGTGGCGGGGGCGATCATCGTCCTCGGCGGACGCGCCGGCCGGCTGCTCTCCCAGGCCATCGGCGCGCCCTCCCTCTACTCGGATGCCTGGAGCGTGCTCCGCTGGCCGCTCACCACACTCCTGCTCGTCTTCGTGCTCGACGTCCTCTATCGCCTCTGCCCGAACGTCCGCCGCCGCTTCCGCTTCCTCTCCCCGGGCTCCGTCGCCGGCGCGCTCCTCTGGGTGGGCAGCACGGTCGGCTTCCGCCTCTACGTGGCCCACTTCGGCCACTACAACGCGATGTACGGATCACTCGGCGCCGTCGTCGTCCTGCTGACCTGGCTCTACGTGACCGGGTTCGTCCTCCTCCTGGGCGGAGAGATCGACGCCGCCCTGGAGGGGCGATAGCGGCCTACGCCGCGAGGTCGTGTCCCTCGACGTACCGGCGTATCATCAACCGATGGGGCTCGGCGAGGAGCGTGAACCGGACCGCCGTCCCCTCGTTCGCTCGGCGCCGCCCCTCCCGGACGATCTCCCCGCGGGCCTCGACGACCTCCCTCTCGCCGGGCAGGAGGATCTCGATGCCCACCTCGGTCTCGCCGTGGCGCGGTTCGATGAGCTTGGTGAGCCAGATCCCTTCTTCGCTGATGTCCGTGGACTGGCACATGAACGGCATGTCGCCGACGATCTTGTTCAGCAGGACGTTGAGCGGGGCTCGGGGGTGGCGGCGATAGATGGGCATGTAACCTCCGTGGCTGGCTTCCTCGTCACGGTACGCCCAGCAGCCCGCCTGGCAAGTTTTCGGCCGAGCCCGGCAAGCCCGAGCAGGGCGAGCGCGCCAGCGCCGCCGCCCGCGCCCGTCTCACAGCCCCCGCCCATGCCCGGGAGCTGGCCGGCGAGGCTCGCGATCCGCTCCGCGCCCACGAAGACGTGCTTCCAGAGGGCGCCATCCCGGACCTCGACGAACGGGCCGAAGGCGAGGACCGAGGTCTGCCGCCCGCCGGCCCAGCGGACCTGACGGCTGCGGCGCTGGCGATCGAAGCTGTACGCATAGGTCGCGGCGAAGTCCTCGCCGGAAGCCCCGACGAGCTGACCCGCGGCGTCGAACGAGAGCGCGAGGCCGCGCCCGCTCGTCCGCTCGCCCGCGGCGTCGTAGCCGTACGTGCCGGCCGCGTCCGAGGTGAGCGCGTGGGGCCCGGCGCCCTCGCCGTAGTGGGGAGCCTGCCCCGGCAACCGCGGGTCCTCCGGGACCGACCAGCGGCCGGTGAGCCGCCCCTCGTCATCATACCCTTGCAGCCTCTGGCCGTCCGGACCGTCCTCGGAGACGAGCCGTTCCTGCGGGTCGAGGCCGTAGTCGGTGGGACCGCGATCGTCCACGATCCGGGAGGGCGCGCCCGAGTCGAGGAGCTGGTAGTGGAGCGCGGAGATCGGCCCGGCGGCGGACGTCGCGGCGAGGTCCGTCTCCCGGCCGCCGGCGTCGCGGGAGATCACGATTCGTGCGCCATTCGCGAAGTCGCGCGTCAGGGGCCGTCCCGCGGCGTCGTAGCTCGCCGACGAGAGCAGCCCGGGGATGGCGATCGGGAGCGCCCGTCCCCCGTACTGGAAGGAGAGCACGGTCCCGTCCGGATAGGCGAGATCGAGCAGCCGGTCGGCGTCGTCGTAGGCGAACCCGGTCGCGAGATCGAGCCCCGCCTGGACGATCTCCTCGCCCGCGAGCCGCCCGCGGCCGTCGTAGAAGAAGCAGGTCACGCCCGAACGATCGACGACCGAGACGAGCCGCCCGGGCGCGGCGGCCCCGCACGCGGCGCCGCCTGGAGCGTCGTACTGGTACTGCGCCCGCGGCCCTGCGCCGTCGGCCTCGACCGCCGGACGCCCCACCCCGTCGTAGGTCCACGAGATCCACTGTCCCCGTGCGTCAGTCGTCGCGACGACGTGGCGAGCGCCGTCGAACCGCCAGGTCGTCCTCCCCGAATTGGGGTCGTCCAGCTCGACGAGGTCGGACAAGCCATCGTAGGCAGCGGCCGTCGTCGCGCCCTCGGCGCTCACCCGTCGCACGAGCCGCCCCAAGGCGTCGCGCTGGAAGCGAAAGACCGCGGCGCCGGCCGGGGCGAGCCGCTCGGATTCGAGGATTCGCCCGTGACCGTCCAGCCGGTGGCGCAAGGCGAGCGCGTGACCCGTGGCGGCGACCGGGTCCCAGTGGTCGACGGTGTCCGGCCCGTACGCCCAGCGCTCCTCGCCGCCCGCGGGCCACGTCCGCCGGATCTCGCGGCCCAGCCCGTCGGAGAACGTCTCGCGCGCCGGCGCACCCGCGGGCGGCGTCGGGTCGAGCAACGCGGCCGCGAAGAAGGGTTCGTACTGGACGGCGGCCCCCCCCGCGGCGTCCCGATCGACGAGCTTCGTCACGGCGAAGCGTCCGTCCTCGGCCGCCTCCACGCGCGCGAGCGGCCGCAGGAGGCCGTCGTACAACTCGGCCGACTGGAGGGTGAAGGCGCCTCCCGCCGCCGGCCGTCGTTCGTCGATCCGGGCGGGCGGCCAGGCGGCGAGCCGATACTCGCGCCGCTCGCCCGGATCGCCGCGCGCGTCCCCGGGACGCTCGATCGAGACGATCCGGCCGAGGGCGTCGTAGCCGTAGCGCGTGGTCGCCCCATCCGCGTCCGTGAAGAGGGTCAGGGCCCCGGTCATCGGGTCTTCCTGCGCCGAGAAGTGCAGCACCGAGGCGCCGTCCGGGAAGCGCCGCTCCTCGATCGGAAACAGATGGCGAACCGGGTCGTAGTCCCGCTCGTCACGCCGCCCGTCGCCGTCCAGGACGACCCGCGCGTTGCCGTACGCGTCGAACTGCCGCCGCGCGACGTCCACGGACCGGTCTCCCTCGACCCAGCGGCTCTCCCGGGTCAGGTCGCCGCGCTCTACCTGCCCGAGCGGCAGGCCTGCGAAGGCCGGGCCGTCGTAGAAGCGTTCCTCGCGCGAGAGGCGGCGGCCGGCGGCGTCGTCCAGCTCCTGCCGTGACGGCAGGCCGATGATCCAGCGCCCCTCGTCCTCGATCCAGGAGAAGCTCCAGGTCCCGGCCTCGGGATCGACGCCCGCCTCCCCCGCGCCATCGACGCGCCCGTCCTCGACGCGCTGCGTGAGCCTGCCGAAGCCGTCGAATCGTTGGCGGACCTGCCAGCGGGCCGGCGTTGCCGTCCCTTCCCAATGCTCGTCGATCCGCCGCCCCTCCGCGGGGAAGGCGGACGGTTCGCCGTTCATCCCTTCCGCCGCGGTCTGCGCGGCGACCTCGTGCACGACCCGCCGGTAGAGAGCGCCGTCCGCGGCGATCCAGCGCTCCTCGCTGGGCTCCCCCGCGAGGCAGACGTCCTCCCCCCGCCCCGTGTGGAAGGTGCGGTCCGTGGTGAGCGCCGCGACGTGGGCGTCGCCGGGCCGGCGAGCCACCGATTCGGCGAATCCGCGGAACTGCCGGTCTTCGCCGTCGTACCAGGGGTCACGGTAGTCGCGCTCCACGATCGCGACCGGCGGCCGCCCCGAGTCCTGGTCGATCTCGGTCACCACCGGGAATGGGAACGGGATGACGGTCTTCCAGGGCTGGCCGGCGGAGGCGGCCCGCGCCATCAGATCACCCGTCGGCCGCCAGCCAAACGTCCGCCGTCCGCCCATGCCGTTGTCCATCGCCGCGAGCAGGTTCGGCCGCACGCCGCCGGTGAGGTCGATGCGCCAGAGGGACCCCTGGCCGTTCACCATGCCCGAGAGGACGATGTTCTGGCTGCCTTCGCCCGAAAGATCGGCGAACCGGACGGCGGTGGCCGCGGGATCGTACGGGGGCGCGCCGTGCACGTCGATCCGCGGTCCGAACGTCCCGTCGGCCTGGTTGAGCCAGACGTGGACCCTCCCGGGCGAGACGTAAACGAGGTCGGCGAGCCCGTCGCCGTTCACGTCCACGACCGCGAAGCGTGCGGGATCGCTGGAGAGATCGGGCGCACCTCCCATGGCGACCGGCGGCGCGAAGGCGCCTCGTCCCAGGCTGTAGAACACCTGCACGCCGCCGGGCGAGACGGCGACAAGATCGACGAGCCCATCCCCGTTCATATCCGCGAGCCGGACCTGACGGTCGGCGAAGGTGAGCCACGGGGCGGCGGGCGGCGCCGCGGTCGGGCCCGAGAAGACTCCACCGCCCTGGTTGAACCAGGCGGTCCAGCCGCCGGTCGCCACCCGCAGCGCATCGACCCGGCCGTCACCGTCGAGGTCGAGCCAGCGAACCTCCTGATCCCCGGGGACCAGGCCAATCGGCGCGGGCCCCTGGACCGCGCTTCCCAAGCCCGTCCCGGAGGGTGGAAAATAGGCGACCCCGCCGGCCGCGCCGAGGTTTTGGAACAGGTCCGCGCGCCCGTCGCCGTCCATGTCCTGGAAGGCGACGCCGTCATCGCCGAGCCGCACGCCGGGCGCCCCCGCGAATGGCTGCTCGGCGGAAAAGCCCGCGGGCCCGAGGTTTCTCCAGAGGCTCGCCCCGCTCGGGCGGATGCGCACGACGTCGGGGAGCGAGTCGCCATCCACGTCGACCAGGGCCGTGTCGGGGTCCTCGAGGCTGAAGCCGGAGGCGACCACCTCCACCGGCCTCGCCGCCGTGACGTCGACGTCCGTGGTCGTCAGGGTGAGCGGCGGCAGGCAGGTCGTGCCATCGCCCCCGCAGACCTGGACCCGCGAGAGCCGCGAGAGCCCCGTGCCAGCCACGTAGGCGAGGGAGACGCGCCGGACGAGCGCTCCATCGACCCGGGTCTCGATCGACGCGAGCCGCCACGCCGTCGTCACGAGCCATCCTGCCCGCGCGTCTGGCAGGGCGTCGGGGCGCCGCTCGTAGAGGAGCCTGACCTCGGCGGCCGGCGCCCCGGGGCGGCCGTACCGGATCGAGTCGAGGTAGGTCTGTCCCTGGTCTTGCTCGTAGCGGTAGTCCGCCTCGTCGCCGTGGGTGTCCACGACCCGGTCGACGAGCCAGCGGAAGACGCGGCCGGCGTCCTGGACCTGTGAGGCCGCCTCCTCGCCGAGGTAGAGCTTCGTGCCGTCGGCCCGGTCGGCACGCAGGCCGTTGGGCTGCTCGACGACGCGCGTGAACTCCCCCTCGACCCGCAGCCGCCAGACGCCCCGCGAGACCTGGAGGAGCCGGCGGCCGTTCCAGAGCAGCTCGTCGCTTCCATCGTAGCGCGGCAGACCATGGTCCGTCCGGCGCTGGACCTGGGGCAGGGCGATGGACCAGCCGACGCCGATCGGCCCGTTCCCCTGTCGGCTGTCGTAGCGGAGGGCGAGGTCCGGCATGACCGCCGTGGGCCCCGGCGGGAGCGTGACCGGCACCTCGACCTCGAGCGAACCGGTGGCTGGCACCGCCGAAGCGGATTCACCGAGCCCTTTCAGACTCCCCGGCCCGGTGGGAAGGGAGATGGCCTCCGGCCTCGTCCCTCCCTTGTCGGGGGGATCGGTCGGGCCGTCCGATCTCGCTTTGGGGGCGGCAAGCAAGGCCGCGAGGGTGACGAGGCCGACGATCCAGGGGGCGACGAGCGAGCAGGGGAGCCGCGGGCTTTGGCGGGTTCGCATGCTGGCAGTTACAGCAGCCGCCATGCCACCCATTCACCGCAGAAGTTCCAGAGGGTTACGCGCCGTCGGGTCTCGCCCCGTCTGCCGAAAGCCGGACCCGCGTCCGAGAACCAAACAGCCTACGACATGCCGCCTTCGCTTCCCGCACCCCCATGGCCTGCGTCCCCTGCCCCGCGTCGCCTCCACCATTCGGGACGAGGTCATCGCCGTAACCCTTCGTTCCGCTCATCTCACCGCCGGCGTAACCGGTGGGGCTTCGGGCAGCCGGCGTTCGGGTTCGTTCCGTAGCTGCTCGACCCGCAGCCCGAAGAGAGCCGCCCGAGCAATCACACGGCCTTCTTCCCTGTCTTCTAAGGGTTTCCGCAGGCGGCAACCTGGTCATCCTCGGGGTGGTGGCTAAGCGCCACCTCGTTCCCTTCCGGGTCGCGGAAGTAGAGCGTCCAGCGCGAACGCCGTTCGATCTCGACCCCGCGCTCGGCGAGCCGCCGCTCCCAGGCTTCCCGCTCCCCACGGGAGATCCGCAAGGCGACGACCCGCCAGCCCCCCTCCCCCTCCTGCCCCCCCACGCACCGTTCGAGCGCGAGGAACGCGCCCCCGCCCAGGTCGAGCCAACTCGACCGCCAGCGGCCGTCCTCGTCGTCCCACCGGCGCAGCAGCGGAAGGTCGAGCGTCTCGCGCCACCACCGTTCGGCCCGCTCGAGGTCCCGGACGCGCAGGGCGACGTGGTGAACCCCCGGCAACTAGCCGAGCCCGAGCAGCATCGAGATCGTCGCCTCGTCGGCCGGCGGGAACTCGTACTGCGACAGCTCCGCCGTCCGCACCCAACGGTGATCGCGCACCGCCCGGTGGACAATCTCGCCCCCGACGATCCGGCAGCGGTAGACCGCGAAGTCGATGTCGTACTGCGGATAGGAGTGGGTCGACTCCGTCGCCCGTTCGCCGACCACGACCTCGATCTCCAGCTCCTCGCGCAGCTCCCGTGCGAGCGCCTGTTCATCGGTCTCGTCCGGCTCGACCTTTCCGCCCGGGAACTCCCAGAGCAGCGGCAGGACCGCCTTCGGCGGCCGTTGCGTGATCAGGACCTTGCCGTCCTGCTCGATGATCGCCCCGACGACCCGAATCTTCTGCCGCATGCGTGACCTCCAGGGCGGATGGTAGCCGATGCCGTTTCGCCGCGCCAGGGAGCGCGGCTGGCCCACGCCGCGACGCCGCGGGGCCTCGCGCGGGCGGAGGCGCTGCCGGAGCGCCGGATTCGACCACCGCTGAGCGCCGCTGCCCCACGCGAAGCACGCCGGGATCGCGCGCAACCGCCCCCAACGTGGACAGTAAGGGAGTGCAACTGCCTTCCTGATGAGCAGTTTCGGCGGGGACCCCGGATCCGACCCGCGAACGGTTGCCCGCCCCTACCCCACCGCCATCTGGCCCATCGTGGGGACGCGGTAGAGCGTATAGAAGTAGTCGCGGACCATCCGGTGGGATGAGAAGCTCCACTGCGCCATCTCGATCGACGCGCGCATCATCCGTGTCCACGCCACCCGATCACCGAAGGCCGGCAGGACCTCCTTCTCGATCACCTCATAGAGCGATCGCATGTCCCGTTCGTCCGCGGCGTGCAGATCGGTCTCGTTGCGGCCGTCGCCGATCTGCCAGCCGTTGACGCCGTGCTTGCACCCTTCCGGCCACCAGCCATCGAGCACCGAGACGTTCAGGACGCCGTTCATCGCGGCCTTCATGCCGCTCGTCCCGGACGCCTCCATGGGGCGCCGCGGGTTGTTGAGCCAGACGTCGCAGCCGCGGGTGAGCAGTCGCCCGAGGCGGAGGTCGTAGTCCTCGAGGAAGACCGCCGACTTCGGGTAGCGGCGGACCGCCTGCACGAGGCTCTGGACGAGCCGCCTCCCCGCCTCGTCCTGGGGATGGCACTTGCCGGCGAAGAGGAGCTGGACGGCGCCCGTCTTCAACCACGGTTCGATCCGCGAGGGGTCGCGCAGGATCAGATCGCCGCGCTTGTAGCCGGCCGCCCGCCGGGCGAAGCCGATGAGCAGCGCGTCCTGCCGGAGCGTGACGCCCGTGCGGCGCGCGACCTCCCGCAGGAGCTCGTCCTTCAGATCACCGTGGACGTCCCAGAGGTCGCCGCCGTGCAAGGCGAGCCGGATTCGCGGGTCCTGCCAGGTCCCCGGGTGGACGCCGTTCGTGATCGCTAGGATGGGCGCGATCTCCCCGGCGTGGCGCCACATCTCCCGAGCCGTGACGCCGTGCAGGTCGGAGACCGCGTTCGCGCGGCCGGCGAGCCGCAGCCCCGCCACCGTCATGTTGAACGGATCGCCGCCCAGCCGGACGAGGTCCTCGCGCCGCACGCCGCGGCCCGCCCCGACCGCGAGCAACAGATCGATCGGATGGGATTCGTTGCCGGCCTCGACCGGTGTATGGGTGGTGAAGACGATCCGCGAGCGGACCTCCCCCCAGGCGGTCTCGAAGTCCCTCCCCTTGGCCATCTCCTGGGCGATCAGCTCGAGGCCCGCGAAGACCGCGTGCCCCTCGTTGAAATGGTAAATGTCCGGCGCGACGCCGAGCGCCGCGAGCGCCCGCACGCCGCCGATCCCGAGGAGCATCTCCTGGAACACCCGCTCGCGCTCACCGCCGCCGTAGAGCCGGCGAGCCATCCAGCGATCGTTCTCCTGGATCGGCTCGAGCAGGTAGAGCGGCGCGTTGCCGTACCGATCGACCTGCCAGATCTGGCAGCGGATCTCCCGCCCCTCGATGGGAACCGACACCTCCTTGAGCGTCGGCTTGAGCAGGTGGGCCAGCTCGCGGGCGTCGTCGGAGTCGAGGGGCAGGCCGTCGGGGCCGATGTGCTGGTGGCTGTAGCCGCCGCGCCAGAGAAGCCCGATGGCGACGAGCGGCAGGCGAAGGTCTCCGGCCGACTTGATGTAGTCGCCGGCGAGGACTCCGAGGCCGCCCGCGTAGATCGGCAGCTCCTCGTGGAGGCCGTACTCCATGCAGAAGTATGCGACGGAAGGGAGGGGCTCTGGCTGCATACGGGGCGCAGTCTACTTCAGGCCGCCGGCCGTGCAGAAGGGGCGGGCGGCCGTCCAGGCGCCTCCCCGGCTCCCAATCCGTCCGTTAGAAGCCTCACCCCGTGCAAGGCGCGACCCGCTGCATCAGCGTGAGATCCTCCCGGCTCGTCGGGGCCGGCTCGTAGTAGTAGCCACTCCGGCAGAGCTGGAAGAGGTCGCACTTCCGGCGGACCGAGAGCCGATGGTTGTTGGGCTGCACCATCGCTCGCCGGGCCTCTACCGGAAGCGCCGCAGCCCGTTGGCAAAAAACGGGGTCCACTTCAAGGCGAACGCCTTAGCCTGCTTGGCTAACGCGTTAGCCTACGAGGCGGACGCGTTCGCCAACGAGCCGGACGACTTCGCCCGCTCTCCGCGACCGGGGCTTCAAGGGAAAGTTGCCCTTTCGCGACGCGCCCCTCACACCGGCGTCACGAACCGGGCGACGATCCGCTTGTCGCCGACGCTCGGAAAGCGAACGGTGAGCTTCGCGTCGGGACCCTCACCGTCGGCGGCGACGACCTTGCCGACGCCGAAGACGGCGTGGCGGACGGTGGCCCCGGTCGCGCGGGCCGTCTCAGCGCGCGGCGCCGGGGGCGCGGCGGGCCGGCGCACGCGCGCGGGGAAGCGGTCGCCGCGCCAGCTCTGGTCGTAGCTCCGGTCGATCGTCCTCTCGCCAGCCATCGGGACCGCGCGCCGCTCGGCGGCCGGCAGGATGCCGTCGAGCAGCTCGGCGGGCACCTCGCGCAGGAAGCGGCTCGGCGGGTTCATCTTCGGATCGCCGAACAGGGCCCGCCGAAAGGCGCAGGAGACGACGAGCCGCCGCCGCGCGCGGGTGAAGCCGACATAGCAGAGCCGCCGCTCCTCGTGGAGCTCCTCTTCGCCCGCGTAGAAGGCGTGGGAGGCGATGGCTCGCGAGTGGGGGAAGACGCCCTCCTCCATGCCGGCGATGGCGACCACGTCGAACTCGAGTCCCTTGGCGGCGTGGAGGGTCATCAGGGAGACGCGGTCGCGGCCGGTCTCCTGGTCCGCGTCGCCGAGCAGGGCAATCTCCTCGAGGAACGAGAGGAGCGGGTCGCTCTCCTCGCCGAGGTCCGCACCCGGCTCGGCGGGTCCGGGCGCGACCGCGGTCGAGGCGCGCACGTCGCTCTCCGCGGCGGCGCGCAAGAGCTCGCGCAGGTTCTCGACCCGCTCCTGCGCCTCAGGGCCCTCCTGGCGGGCGTAGCGGTCGAGCAGGCCGGTACGGGTGAGCACGGCCTCGGCCGCCTCCCGCGCGTTGCCGTGCGCGCAGGTCGCGATCAGATCGTCGAGGAGCTGCCGGAAGGCGGCGAGCCGGCCGCGCGAGCCCCCGTCGAGATCGGCGTTCGCCGAGAGCTCACCCTCGGCGAGGGCGTCGTAGAGGCAGAGGCCACGCGCGGCGGCGTGGCGCGAGAGCCGCTCGACGGTCGCCTCGCCGATCTTGCGCGGCGGGGAATTGATGATCCGGAGGACGTCGGCGTCGGAGCGAGGATTGATGAGCAGGCGGAGGTAGGCGACGGCGTCCTTGATCTCGGCCCGCTCGTAGAAGCTCCGTCCCCGGACGATGACGTAGGGGACGCGGGCGAGGCGCAGCCCATCCTCGAGCACGCGCGACTGGGCGTTGATCCGGTAGAAGACGGCCATCTCGCCCAAAGGCGTACCGGCCCGGTGGCGCTCGGCGAGGAACGCGGCAATCCGGTCCGCCTCCTCGTAGTCGTCGCCGGCCACCAGGAGCCCGATCCGCGCCCCAGCCGGCCGGTCGGTCCAGAGCGTCTTGTCGTGGCGGTGCGGGTTCTGCGCGATGACCGCCTGGGCGGCGGCGAGGATGTTGCCGTCGCTCCGGTAGTTGCGTTCGAGCTTGACCACCGTGGCGCCGGGGTAGTCCTTCTCGAAGTCGAGGATGTTGGAGACCTCCGCGCCGCGCCAGCCGTAGATCGACTGGTCGTCGTCCCCGACGACGCACAGATCCATGCCGTCCGGGCAGAGCAGCTTCAGGAGCCGGTACTGGATGCGGTTGGTGTCCTGGAACTCGTCGACAAGCACGTGGGAGAAGCGGCGGCGCCAGCGTTCGAGGACCTCGGGCCTTCGCGCGAACAGCTCGACGGGCAGGAGGAGCAAGTCGCCGAAGTCGACCGCGTTCGCCGCCCGCAGCGCGCGGTCGTAGCGCTCGATGAGCATCGCCGTGCCGCCGTCCGGGGGCTCGCCCATCCCGCTCTTCTTCCGATCGACGGCCGCGAGCAGGTCGCGTCCGGCCGCGGCGTCGCCCTCCCGGCCCGCCTCGCGCAGCACGTGGCGGGCGAGGCCGAGCTGGTCGGTGTCGTCGTAGATCGAGAAGCGGGGCGAGAGACCAACCGCCTCGACCTCCCGGCGGAGGATCGCCGCCCCGGTGGCGTGGAAGGTCGAGACCCAGAGCCCCTCGGCGAGCGGGCCGAGGAGCGCGCCGGCCCGCTCGCGCATCTCACCCGCGGCCTTGTTCGTGAAAGTCATGGCGAGGATGGACCACGCCGGGACCCCGCCCGCGACGAGGCTCGCGATGCGGTGGACGATGACCCGCGTCTTGCCCGACCCCGCCCCGGCGAGCACGAGCAGCGGCCCCCCGCGGTGCAGGACGGCGGCGCGCTGTTCGGCGTTGAGATCGTCGAGGTTGACCACGGCCCATGACTAACACGGAAGGCTACCCGCCATCTGGCGCCAGCGTGACCCATCCGAGCCGGGAGCCGCCTCCGATCCTAACGACCCGCGCCCGTCCAGCCGCTCCGCGCTCCTTTAACCCGTCTTACTCACGGTCCGGCTGCTGCGGCGTCCGATCCCGCGCCTCCCGAAGGGGGCACTTGCCACCCCTACAACGACATGGGGGGTGTGCTCGCTCCGTACCTCCTGCGGGGGGCTTGCCACCCTCCAAACGACTTGGGGGGAGGTGCTTTACGCCCGCCTCGTCGGTCGTCGCTCTCGCTTGCCCTTCTCGGCTGCGGTCTCGAACGCCTCGCTACGCCGTACCGTGAATAAGACGGGTTAAAGGTTGACAGGCTGGAGTCACCGGCCGGCCGCGCGCGCCGCCGGGCCCCCCGGGACGCGGAGCGCGACCCCGCGAGGGCTGAAGCCGTACTATGTCGGCCCGGTGAGCAGCCCAGCGCCCGAGCAACCGCAGCTTCGCGGGGATACCCGCCGCGGCCACGGCCCGGCCGTCGGACCCGGGGCCTACCGCGGCCGCTTCGCCCCGAGCCCGACGGGCGACCTGCACTTCGGCGCGCTGCGCACGGCGCTCCTCGCCTGGCTCCACGCGCGCCGCGCGGGCGGCCGCTTCCTGCTGCGCGTCGAGGACCTCGATCCGGAGCGCGCGTCGAGGGCCGTCGCGCAGCGCCAGATCGCCTCGTTGCGCGAGCTCGGCCTCGACTGGGACGAGGGGCCGGACGTGGGCGGGCCGCGCGGCCCGTATGTGCAGAGCGAGCGCCGCGCGCGGTACGAGGAGGCCCTCGCCCGCCTCGCCACGGCGGGCCTCACCTATCCCTGCTTCTGCTCGCGCGCGGAGGTCCTGCTCGCCGCGGGCGCGCCCCATGGCCCGGCCGACGACGGCCCGCGCTACCCAGGCACCTGCGGCTCGCCCTCCGCCGGGGCGATCCGCGCGCGCCGGCGAGCGGGGCGGCCGGCCGCCCTGCGCCTGCGCGTTCGGGCGGGAACGGTGGGCTTCGACGACGGCCTTCTCGGCCGCGTGAGCCAGGACGTCGCCGGCGAGGTGGGCGACTTCGTGGTGCGCCGGGCCGACGGCGTCCCCGCTTATCAGCTCGCGGTCGTGGTGGACGACATCGCGATGGGCATCACCGACGTCGTCCGGGGGGCCGATCTCGCCCGTTCAACGCCGCGCCAGCTCCTCCTGTACGAGGCGCTCGGCGCCGCACCGCCGCGGTTCACCCACCTCCCGCTCCTCCGCGGTCCGGACGGCGAGAAGCTCTCGAAGCGCCATGGACCGGTCGGGGCCGAGGCTCTCCTCTCCGCGGGCGTCCCCGCCGGAGAGCTGCTCGCCGAGCTGGCCCGGCTCTCCGGCCTCCCCGCGGATGGCGCCCGCTCGCCGTACGATCTCCTCGCGGCCTTCGATCTGGATCGGCTGCCGCGCGAGGAGATGCGCTGGTCGCCCTCGCGGCTGCTCGCTACCGTTCAGGGACCGGCAGGCGCAGGGTCAGGCGATCGGCGTCGCGCAGGACGGAAAGCGTGACCACTCCCGGCGCAGCCGCGAGCGAGAGATGGCGCAGGAGCGTCTGCCGGCCCGCCGCCGGTTCCCCGTCGACCGCGGTGACGAGGTCTCCCGCGCGCAGACCCGCGGCGCGCGCCGCGGCGGAGCGGACGCGCGTCACGTAGAGCCCTTCGGGGAGCCGGGCGAGCGTCGCGACGAGCGAGGGGGATGCTCCAGGGTTGAGTGCCGCGACGCGATCCAGCCGCGCCGCCTCCCGGTCGAGCGGATCCTTCGGCGCCAGGATCTCCGCGAGCGACCGGAAGCCGGGCAACGAGAAGCCCTCCTCGGCCCGAAGGCTGGGGAGCAGATCGACGCCCGCGTCTCGGACGGGCGCGGCGGTCGAGAGCCTCGCCGCCGCGGCGGCGAGGACCGCGCGGGTCAGCTTCATCGTCCAGCGGCGCAGCGTCGCGTCCAGGCTGTCGCCCAGCCCGTCGCCGAAGGGGTCGACCGGGACGACCGCGGAGACCTCGGCGATCGGCGCGGCGATCGGGGAGAGCAGCTCCTCGTGGATCACGAAGTCGACCTTCGCGTTCCGCCGGCCGCCGGCGGCCCGGCCTCGCAGGTCGTAGAGGATCTCGCTGTCCGTGGTCTCGCGCCGCTCGGCCCAGCCGCGTAAGCCGAGAACGCTCGTCGGGGCGACGCCCCAGGCGGGCAGCTCGTCGCCCACGTCGGTGGCGGCGAGCAGCTCGTCGGTCGCGAACGAACGCACGGAGAACTCGGTCGGCCCGGCCGCGGCGAAAAGGCCGGTCGCGAGCACCGCGTCGACCTCGTCCATGGCCAGCTCGTACGACCGGTACGCGGGCGCGTCCCAGCGCAGCATGAACGGATAGACGGCCACGATCCGGGCAGGCAAGATGGGGCCCAGCGTGACCTCCGCGCGCACCGGCGCGCCGCCGCAAGCCGTGGCGAGCGACAGGGCACCGGCGGCGGCGACCCCTGGACGCACGCTACGGGCTGTCCGCGAGGAGCGCGTCTAGCTTGCCGGCCCGATCGAGCGCTTCGAGGTCGGAGAAACCGCCGACGTGCGTCGAACCGATGAAGATCTGGGGCACGGTCCTCTGCCCGGTCCTCCGGGTGAGCCGCTCGCGCTCGCCGTCGTCGCCGGTCACGTCGATCTCCTCGTAGGCGGCTCCCTTCCGGTCGAGCAACGCCTTCGCCGCCCGGCAGTATGGGCAGTAATGGGTCGTGTACATGCGGACGGGTTTCATGGGGCCCGATACTGCCCTCACCCCGGCGGCACGGCAAGCCGTCTCCCCGCCGCGGTGGTTGACGGGTGGCCGTCCATCCTCCAGACTACCCCGCTCATGAGCCGCGGGCGATGGCAGAACGGGCTCGTTTGCGCCGCCGCCCTCACGGCGGCCGGCGGGGCGCGGGCGGAGCCGTTGCCGGGGGAGGGATTCAAGAACCACCTCGTGATCGAGCTGGGCGGCGGCTACGGCAGCCTGGCGATGGCCTCCGAGAAGAGCTACGTCGCCGCGTTCAACCAGGGAGAGACTCCGGCGCAAACGGGCGGATGGACGTTTCAGGGGCAGGCCGACCCGAACAGCGAAATCCACGCCGTCCTCGCGCTCACCTACTACGCCCCGTACTGGCTCCAGATCCGCACCGGTCTCGAGGTCGCGTACTTCCAGCCGAGCGAGCAGGGCACGCCGCCCGGCGGCGCGCCAGAGAGCGTCACGAACTACGGCGGGACCGCGGAGGTCCCGATCCTCGTGGGCGGTCACTACGCCCTCCTCGAAAACCGGCTGATCCTCGAGCTGGCCGCGGGGCCGGACATCGCCTTCGAGACGCAAGGGGGCCTCAACTCCCACGATCTGGGGAACGCCCTCCGGCTGGTCTCGCCCCCCTACGTCGGCTTCGACAGCGAGCTCGGGCTGCGCTGCTTCGTGAGCGGCGCGTTCGCCATCGGCGTCGAGTTCGGCTACCGATCGCTTCTCTCACCCCCGCTCCGGATCGCCGACGGGGGGAGCAGCCCGTTCACGTACGCCGCCGGCAAGACCGTCGCGCTGGACTTCAGCGGGGTCCGGGCGGTATTGGATCTCGCCCTGCTCCTGTTCTGAATGCGCGCCTTCGTCACCACCCTCCTGCTCTTCGTCGTGCTGTCCGCCTGCGGCGGCTCCGGCGCGACCGACGCGGGGACTCCGGAGGACGCCGGCGCGTCGTGCCCCGCCGGCGCCCCGAGCCGCACGGAGTCTTCGTTCGAAGGCGCGCTCTGCGATCTCGCGAGCAGCGACGCGGGGCCGGGTTGCATGGGCGAGGGCGGAAACCCCTGCGGAAGCGGAGGCGTCTGCACGACCTACACCTGCTACCAGTCGGCGACCGGCGTTTGTAGAATTCCCTGCGACGGAGGTTGCCCGTCCGGCGAGTCGTGCGGGCAGGACGGCACCTGCCAGTGCACCCCCTCGGCCACTCCGTGCGGGTCGAGCGATTCCTGCGCGGCCGTCGGCGGGATGCTCTGCCACCCCGACTTCCATGTCTGCATGACACCCGAGGCTGCCGGATCGTGCGCCTCGGGGCTCAACTACTCTCCGCTCTGGCACCTCTGCCGAGCGCAGCAGGACTAGTCGAGACGCTCGCCGGCCGCCAGGCGATGGCCGGCGAGAAAAGCCGCGGCCGGCATGCGGCGCGCCCCCTCGGGCTGGACCTCCACGAGGCGTAGGATCCCTTCGCCGGTGGCGACGTGGATGCCGCCGGGGTCCGCGGCCGTCACCTCTCCGGGCTTGCCTTCGCCAGGCTCCACGGAGGTCGCGAGGATCTTGAGCGGCTTGCCGCCGGGGAGGATGCAGCGCGCGCCCGGCCAGGGCTGGAAGGCGCGGATCCGATCGTGCAGCTCCCGCGCGGAGAGCGCCCAGTCGACGCGGGCGTCCTCGCGCCGCAAGCGAGGGGCGAGCGTGGCGAGGCGCTGGTCTTGCGGGTTCGGCCGGGGCGGCTCGCCAGAGGCCAGCCTTTCGAGCAGCCGCACGAGCGCGCCGGCTCCGAGGAGCGCGAGCTTCTGGGTCAGCGCCCCGCCCGTGTCGCCGGGCGCAATCGCCAGCCGCTCCTGCCAGAAAATGGGACCGGTGTCGAGCCCTTCGTCCATCTTCATGATCGTCACCCCGGTCTCGACATCGCCCTGCGCGATGGCCCAGGCGACCGGCGCGGCTCCCCGCCAGCGAGGGAGGAGCGAAGCGTGGACGTTGACGCAGCCGAACGGCGGCAGGAGCAGCAGCGCAGGCGGCAGGATCTTCCCATAGGCCGCGACGACGATCACGTCCGGCGCGAGCGCCCGCAGGACATCCAGGGCGGCGGATTCCCGCAGCGTCGGCGGCTGGAGGAGCGGGACGGCGTGCGCCGTTGCCCATTGCGCGGTCGGTGGGGCGGCGGCGCGCTGGCCGCGCCCGCGGGGGCGATCGGGCTGCGCGACGACGGCCACGAGCTCACAGACGCGGGCCGTGGCCTCTAGCGAGGGGACCGCGAACTCGGGGGTGCCCATGAAGATCGCGCGCATGAATCGGGGACGCTACTTCGCCGGGCCACGAGCGAGCAAGAAGAGATCCGTTAGGTTCGTGCGCGCCGGAGCGGCTGGAAGGACCGCGCCCAGCGCCGCCAGGGCGGGGGAGGCGTCGAAGCGGCGCAACGCGCCCGGTAGGTCGAGCCCCAGCGCGAGGGCCCGCCGCCAGGTCGCTCGATCCGCCGCCGCTCCCGCGTACGCGGAGAACCCGTCACGCCCGTCGCTGCCGGCGACCAGCAAGGCCGCGTCTCTTTCGCCGATCTCGGGTAAGAGCGAGAGGACGATCTGTTGCGCCCGCCCGCCGGCTCCCGCAAAGCGAGGGAGCGCGACCCGCGGCTCGCCGGCGGCGACCCACAGCGTCGGGCGGTCCGGAGCGGGGGCGGCCAACCAGCGGGAGATCTCCTCCCGGACCGCGAGCCAGTCGCCCGCGAACGCGGCCTCCCGCGGGACGACGCGGAAACCCGACGAACGGGCCGCCCGGACGGCCGCGTCGCGCAGGTCGAGCGGACCGGCGAGCCTCCGCCCAACCACGCCTTCGAGCAGCGGGTCGCCGGCTTTCGTCGTCTCCGGCCACTCGCCACGGGCGCCAGCCTCCAGATGCCGCAGCGCGGCGGGCGGCAGCGCGACGCCACTCGCCGCGGCCGCTTCGCGGCAGTCGCGAAACGTCGTCGGATCGGGACTGCAAGGACCCGAGCCGACCGGGTCGATCGCGCCCGAACCCACGTCGGAGAGGACCTCGACCTGCACGGGCCGGGACGAGAGCGCGCGCAGCATCCCTCCACCCTTGAGGCTGGAGAGGTGGGCCCGGATCGCGTTGACCTCGCCGATGGAGAGACCGGACCGCAGCAACGCCCGGTGCACGGCGAGCTTGGTCTTGGCGGCGACGCCGGCGGCCGGAAGAACGGCGATGGCGGACGCGCCGCCCGACAGGAGCACGAGCGGCCGCAACGCCGGATCGAGAGCGCGGGCCACGCGCCAGATCTCGCGGCCCGCCCGCAGAGAGGACGCATTGGGCTGCGGGTGCGCGGCGACGAGAGCCCGGAAGCCCGGCGGCGAGACGGCCCCTGCCGGAGCCACGAGGAGACCGCCCGCGATCCGCCGGCCCAGTGCCCGAACGGCCCCCTCGGCGAGCGCGGCGGCCGCTTTGCCCAAGGCGAATATGAAGGTCGGCCCGCGCGGCGCGACGGCGCGGAGCCGCCGCTCCGCGAGGAGCGCCGCGTCACAATCGCGACACGCGGCCCGCCAGAGATCGACCAGCGCCGCCGCTGGGATCGATGGGGCTAGGTTTCGCGCCCGATTCCGGCTAGAATGGACAGGTCCTCCGCGCTCCGGAGACGATGCCATGACCACGCTCGATACCACCGCGGCGGGAAAGACGGCCGCCCATCCGGGGCGCCGGCACTATCTGATCGACGCCCGGTTCCAGCTCAAGTATACGCTGCTCGTCGTCGCGTTCGGGGGAATCCTGATGGGCGCCTTCGGGCTGGCCATCTGGCATGAGATCCACGCCAACAGCGAGTTGGCCGTCGGCCAGCAGATCACGGCCGCGCTCGGCACTCCCGTCCCGGGAGCCGCTGATTTCCGTTCGACGCTCGAATCCGCCGACCAGCGGGTGTTCTGGACCCTCGTCGCCGCCTGCCTCGCGGTCATGGCGGGCCTCGGACTCGCGGGGATCCTGCTCAGCCATCGCGTGGCGGGGCCGATGCTGCTGCTCGATCGCTATACCAGGGCTCTCGGCGAGGGAGCCTTCCCGACGATTCGGCCGTTGCGGCGGGGCGACGAGTTCCAGGACTACTTCGCGGCCCTGCAGGAGACCGTCGATCGCTTGCGGCAGCGCGAGAAGCAGGAGATCGACGTCCTCGAGGCGGCTGCCGCGGCGCTGCGTGGCTCGGGTCCCGAGGTGGAGCGCGCCCGCGAGGCGTTGGCCGCCCTCCTGCGCCGCAAGCGCGAATCGCTGGAAGGCGGGCCCGGCAAGTCATGACCCCCGAGACTTCACCCCAGCACGGGGTCCGGAAGGATTCACAGGAGCAACCGCCGGCGATCTCCCGGCGATCGGCCTCGACGCCGCGGTCCGATCTCCGGACGGCGCGTGGCTCGGCCGGCCGGTCGATCCCTTCCTCGATCCCCGAGATGAACCGGCAGCTCGCCCGGCGGCTGCGGCAACTCCGGCTCGATCACGGGCTGACGCAGGAGAAGCTGGCCGAGCGGGCGCAGGTGTCCCCGGACGCCATCCGCCGCCTGGAGCGGGGTGGGTTCAGCCCGACGCTGCGGATGCTGGCGCAGCTCTCGCACGCGCTGAGCCTGCCGGTGTCGGACCTCGTCGCCTTCGGAGACGCGCCGAGAGAGGATCGGCTGCTGGGGCTCGTCTCCTTGCTCCGCGGCCGCTCCGAGCAGGAGATCGCCATGGCCCTGCGCCTCGTCCGCGCGGCCCTGATCGATCGCGACTGAACGGCGGCTCCCGAGCATGCTCGTGGGCCGCGAAGATCCTCGCAGGCTCGGACGAAGGCGAGAGCGGATGGGGGGGTGCAGGAGGAGCTGGGTTCCCCCTGCCAGAGGACCGCCGTCAGGCGGTCCGGGAAGAGGGTGCGCGGGGACCGCCGCGTCTGGTCGCGGCGATGATGGGCCGCCTATGAGTCCCCGCGATCGCCGGCCGGCGGATCCCCTGGAGCCCGATGTCAGGGGACCGGTCTAGACTGAACGCATGAACCATTCTCTCTCTCCGGTCTGGAACTTTCCCGTCTCCGTCGGCGCCTGCCTCGCCCGCGAGCCCGGTCCTCGCATCCCCCCGTTCCTCTCCGATGGACGGGGCTTGTACGAGGTGCTCGACTGGTCCCCTGGCCTTTCGCCCGAGGCCGTCTTCCGCGTGCGGAGGCTCGGAACGAGCGAGGACCGGCAGGTCCGCGCCCAGTTGCTCGAGGCCGCCGAGGACATCTGCTACCGCCTGCCTCGACGCCGGCGGGAGTAGCTACCCGCGCGCCCGGCGAATCTCGCAGCGCAGGGCGACCGGGGGCCGGGCGCGCACGATGGCCCGGAGCACCCCGCAGGAAACTCGGCTCCCGTAGTCGGGGGAGTACCAGCCCGGCTCGACGTCGAAGCGCGTTCCTGGCGGCCCATGCAGCGAGAGCTCCATCGACGGGGCCCCCTCCCGCTCGACGCGGAAGCGGCCGGCAGCGCCGGGGAACCTCTCGACCTTCGCGCCGGGAGCGAGAGGGAAGCGCGCGACGACCTCGTGCGGCTCGTCCGCCGGTCCCAGGATCTCGTCGTCGACATCGACGGCGCCCGACGCGGGATCGGCGCGGACCGTCCGGCGATGGAGGAACGGCGCGAACCCCTCGTGCTCGGCGACCCAGCGAATCCCCCCCCCCTCCCGATCGAAGACCCGAACGCGAGCGTTCGCCCGCTCCGGGAGGAAGAAGAGATCGCGGGCGAACACGGGGTTCTGCTCCCGCCCGTCCAGTTGGACCGTCGCGTGCGCCGCCGTCGACCGGAAGCGGTTCCGTTCGAGGGGAGAGCCGGTGTAGCTGAAGCTGCCCGGGTCGGCGATCAGGTCTCCCCCCAGGTAGAGCTCGAGGGCCAGCTTGTCGTTGTGGCCATGCCCGCCCGCGCCGTCCTGCCCCACCGGAGCAGCGGCGAGGAGGAGGTGGAAGTCGTCACCCCTCGCGACGCAGATCCCGCTCGACGGGAAGGCGGCCGTCCATCCCGCGCACCGGGGACTGCCCCTCTGCGCCAGCTCCTCGTGACGCCGGAGCGCGCCGGGACCGTGGAGCAACGCCGCTTCCGCGTCGAGCGGAGTCGCCGCCGCAAGCCCCGGGTCCTCGCACACCAAGCCGGCCCACGAGACCAGGTAGGCCTGTTCCCGCGGACCGCGCGAGAGCAAGCGAAACACCCGACCGCCGTCGTTGTCGCCCAGTTGCGCGACCGTGCCGTCGGGCTTGAGCAGGGTCGCGGTGAACTCCGCCATTCGCCGGACGACGCCCGTGAGTGCGGCGGTCGGTCCGCCGTTGGCCGCGAGCACCTGGGCGGCGAGCCCGACCATTTCGAGCACCAGGCGGTGATAGGAGAGCGACGACTCTCCATCGCCGCCGTCCGCGCGGATCTGGACCCGCGCGAGGTGGTGGGCGAGCCTCTCGCTCCCCCACGCGCGCCACCGCGAGGCGCCGCGGAAGGCCGGATAGAGGGCTCCGAGCCAGACGAGGCCGAGGAGGTCCGCGACGAAGTGGTTGCCCACCGTGAGGCCGCCGTCCTCCAGGTGCCCGGCGAGAAAATGGCCGTGCGCGAAGAGGCTCCAGAACAGCTCCGCCCGCGCCTCCCACGACATCCTCGCGTCGTGGCGGCACAGCTCGAAGGCCCACGAGAGCGAGACGGCGCGGAGCGCGACCTCCATGGGGCACGTCCAGTTGACGCCCAGCCCGACGGGGTTACGCGCAATCCAGTCTCGGGTCTGCTCGACGACGAGGTCGAGGTAGCGCGCCTCTTTGGTCAGGGTGAAGGCGAGGGCCACGCCCGGCAGGTGCTGGAGCCTCGACACCTCCCAGGGGATCTTGATGTCCGAGCCCTCCCGGACGATGGGCTGCCGTCGAGATTCTTCACGCTCGTCCCATCGCACGCCCGATCGCCAATCGAGCTGCCAGTCCGGCCGGCGCCCGAGCGGCGCGGCCGGGAAGCCGAGGATCTCCCAAGAGCCCGCGACCGCACGATCGGCGCGGGCGATGAGGTCGGCCGCGGCCGCGGGGAAACGCTGGCGCCACTCCGTGAGCCACGCCGCGGGCGCGGGGGCCGGCAGCCTCCCCGCCCTCGCTTCCAGGGTCTGGACGGCCTCGCGGCTCGTGACCGCACCGGACACGACGCGCCCGAGGCCCGCGGCGGCCGGCCCGCGCAGGCCGAGCCAACGGGCGGAGAGCTCTTGCGCGCCCCCGCGGGCGAGGCCGCGTCCTCTTCGGGCGAGGGCGAGGGCCATCCTCTCCGCGGAGACGTTGGGCGCTCGGGCGAGGATCTTCTCGAGACCGGCCATCCGCGCCCAAGTATACGACGCGCCGCTGGCGCCGGCCGCCGCGGATCCGTATAACTTCCTGCCCGATGAAGATCCTCCACGCGAGCGACCTCCACTTCCAGGCCGACTGTCCCATCTCCCGCTGGCCACGCCTGGGGTGGCGGCGCGTGGCCGCGCAGACCGAGTTCCGCCTGCTCAAACGCCGCCTCCTCTTCCTCTCGGTCGAGCAGACCGTCCGCCGGATCCTCGTGGACGCGGACCGCGCCGGCGTCGATCACCTCATCGTCAGCGGCGACCTCACCGCCCTCGCGCTCCCCGAGGAGTTCGCGGCCGCCCACGCCGCGCTCGCCGCCTGGTCGGATCGGATCACCCTCGTCCCGGGGAACCACGACCGGTACACGCCGGCGGCGATGAAGGACCGTCTGTTCGAGGAGGTGTTCGCCGACATGCTGCGCTCGGACCTCCCTGAGCACCGTCGCGAGGGCGCCTTCCCGGTGGTGAAGCTCCCCCGCGATGGGCTCGCCGTCGTCGGCCTCTCGTCCGCGCGGGTCCCGCTGACCCCCGGGATCGCGGCTGGCTGGGTGGGCCGCGCGCAGCGCGACGCGCTCGCCGCCATCCTGGCCGACCCGCGGGTCACCGGGCGGGCGGTCATCGTCACCGTCCACCACGCGCCGCGCCGGCCGAGCGGGCGACGGGACTGGCCGACGCACGGGCTGTGGGACGGAGAGGAGATCCTCGACCTCGCCTCGCGCGCGGGCGTCGCCGCCGTCTGCCATGGCCATATCCACGAGCGCTTCCGGCTCACGGGTCCGCGCGGCCTGCCGATCTTCGGTGCCGGATCGAGCACGCAGCGGGGCGTCGAGGGCTACTGGCTCTTCGACGTGGGCCCGGACGGCCTCCACTCGGCGGGGGCCGTGGACCTCTCCTCGGGTTCTTGAACGGCGGCTTCCGAGAATCGTCGCGTGGCGTTAGAACGTCTGGATGAGGGAGAAGAGAAACCGGCGGGGGCGTCCGCCCCGGGTCGTCGCTTCCTGGCCTCATGGCTTCCTCGGGATCCCTTGGGCTGCGGGCGCCGGGACGCGACGATCGGCGATGGCCCTCTCGGCGGCGATGGTCCTCGCGGCGAGCTGTCACCGGCCGGCGCGCGTCGCCGACGTCGCCTGGCGGCGCGCGGAGCCCGGTCTCGACACCGCTGACCTCTCGGCTGCGGGCCTGCGCGTCTGGGCGGTCCGATTCGATCCGGACCGCTTCCGCCTGCGCCTGGTCTGGTCGGCCGCGGGCCTCGCCGTCCCCTCCGGCCTCGCCCCGGGTTTCGTCGCCGCGATCAACGGCAGCTACTTCGAGCCGGATCTGCGGCCGAGCGGCCTGCTCATCGACGAGGGGCGGGAGGTCCACGCCGCGGCGGGCGGCAGCGGGGCGCTCGTCCTGGACGACGGGCGGCTTGCCATCGTCCGCCTGCGCGGCCTGCACCCGGCGCCCAGGGCCAGCGTGCTCCAGACCTGGCCGCTGCTCATCGAGCCCGGTGGCGCCGACGGCATCCGCGGCGAGGACGGCAAGCGGTCCCGGCGCTCCGCCATCGGCCTCACGGCCGGCGGCTACGGCCTCCTGGTCTCCGTCCCCGACGACGGGATCTCGCTTTTCTCGCTGATGCAGCTCTGCCGCCGGCTCGGGGCGGTCGTCGCGGCGAACCTCGACGGCGGCCCCTCCGCCGGGTTCGCGCTCGCGGCGCCTCCGGGCTGGAGCGCGCCCTCGGCCACGCCCGTCTCGAACGCCCTCGTGCTCCTCCCCCGTTTCCAGGCAGACACGGCCGGTGATAGGTAACGCACCGCCGATGGCCTTCGACCCCAACGCGGCCGCCGCGCCCGACTCCGGCGCCTACGGCTTGTCCGTGACGCCCGAGGAGTCGGCCGTCGTCCTGCTGCCGGCGCCGTTCGAGGCGACCACGTCGTATGGCGGCGGGACGGCCGCGGGGCCGGCGGCCATCCTCGCCGCCAGCCGGCAGGTGGACCTCTTCGATCTGGAGGTCGGAAAGCCTTACGAGGCGGGGATCGCCTGGCTCCCGGAGCCCGAGGGACTTGCCGCCCTGAACGCCGAGGCGCGCGCGCTCGCGCAGCCGCTCATCGCCGCCGGGGGCGCGGGCGGCGAGGACTCCGCACAGGCCCGCGCCCGGGTCGACGCCCTCTGCGAGAGGATGAACGACGCGGTCCGAAGCGCGGTGGCGCACTGGACGGCCCGCGGCAAGCTCGTCGGCCTCATCGGCGGCGATCACTCGACCGCGTTCGGCGCCGTCGCCGCGGCCGCCGCCGCGACGCCGGGCCTCGGGATCCTCCACGTCGACGCCCACGCGGACCTGCGCCACGCCTTCGAGGGGTTCGCCTTCTCGCACGCGTCGATCATGGACAACGTCCTCACCCGCCTGCCCGGCGTCTCCCGGATCGTCCAGGTCGGGATCCGCGACCTGTGCGAGGAGGAGATGAGCGCCATCCGCGGCTGCCACGGCCGCGTGCTCTCGCACCCCGACCTCGAGCTCGCGCGCGTCCAGCTCTCGGGCGGCTCGTTCTCCGACTGGGCGCGTGATCTCGCCCTGGAACTCCCGGACGCCGTCTACGTCTCCTTCGACATCGACGGCCTCGATCCCTCGCTCTGCCCCCACACCGGGACGCCGGTGCCCGGCGGCCTCTCCTTCCGCGAGGCCTGCCGCCTCCTCGCCGTGCTCGCCGGCGCGGGCAAGCGGATCGTCGGCTTCGACCTCACCGAGGTCGCCCCCGGCCCCGACGGCGACTGGGACGCGAACGTCGGCGCGAGGCTGCTCTACAAACTCATCGGCTGGGCGCTCCTTTCACGCTAGTCGCCCCCGTCGGGAGCGTACTCGGCCGCGAGGCTCTCGGGGACATAGCCCGCGTCGGCGATCGCCGAAAACGCCCGCGTGGCCTCCGTCCGCGGGACGCGCGTGAAGTCGGTGCTCGGCCCAGGCTCCCACGGCCCGCCATCGACGCCCGCCGGGAGGCCGCCGTCGGGCCCGTCGTGCATCCCGGCGACCGCGAAGAGCCCGAATGAATCGCCGTAGCCGCTCTGCCACTCGTAGTCGTCGTTGAGCGTCCAGTACGAGTAGCCAAGGAGCGAGACTCCCTGCGCGGCGGCGGCCTCCAGGGCGAGCACGTTCTGCACGAGGTAGCTCGCCTTGACCCTCGGGTCCGGGTCGTTCCCGCCATTCTCGGTGATCAGGATGGGCAGGTGGTAGCGCTGGCCATACGTGACGAGCAGGTCGGTCAGCCCCACCGGCTCGGGAGGGTTCGTGGTCGGGCAGCCCATCCCGTTGAGGATCCCGCCGAGGGCGCTCTCGATGGTCACGTCGCACGGGATGGCCTCGAGCGGCGGCAAGAGGCCCTGGTAGTAGAAGGCGACGTCGTGGGCGTAAAAGTTGACCCCGATGAAGTCGAGCGTGCCCTTCCAGTCGGCGTGGTACTCCAGCGGCCCGTTGCCCACGAGGCTCGTGTCGAAGTTCCCGCTGGTCGCGGCGTCCAGGTACAGGAAGTCGTAGAGGAACTCGACCCGCTTCTCCGCGGCGACGTCGGCGGGGCGCTGCGTGTAGGGCTCGAAGGCGATCGAGTTGTGGGCGAGGCTCACCTTCGCCGCGGGCTCGACGGCCTTGATCGCGTGGAAGGCCGCCGCGTGGCCGGCGATCATGTTGCGCAGCACGTCGCCGAGACCGACGCCCCCCGGCAGGGTCTTCTCGGTCAGGCTGAAGAGCGCGAGCCCGGGCGGCCAGATGCCGGCGAGGTAGCCGGCGATGAGATCCACCTCGGGCTCGTTCTCGGTGAGCCAGTAGGTCACCTCGCCCCCGAACTCCTGCGCCATGAGCCCCGCGTAGCCGCCGAAGGCCACGGCGGTCTGGGGCGACAGCCAGGCGCCGGGGCTGCCGTCGGTGAAGAGGTTCTTGTCCGCGTCGTAGGCGGCGGGATTGTCGATCCAGGCGGGGACCGTGTAGTGGGTGAGGGTCACGACGGGCGTGAGGCCGTGGGACTTCAGCGAGGCGACGACCGCGCGGTAGTGATCGAGCGCGGTCGGGTCGAGATCGGCCTCGGTCGGGTGCGCCGGGTCCGCGGGCCGCCGGGGCATGAGCCTCGCCCACTCGAAGGTGAGGCGGAACTCGTTGGCGCCCATCCCCTGCGCGTTCGCGAAGTCAGTGTCGTAGCGGTCCCACATGTCGTCGGCCATCCCGACCGGAGGGACCTTCCCCATCCCCGCGAAGACGTGCCAGTCGTTGGTCGTGTTCCCCCCCTCCGACTGCTCGGCGGCCGTGGAGACGCCCCAGAGGAACACGGGCGGCAGCGGCCTCCCGGAGCCGGCGGTCCCCGCGTCGCCCGCGGGGGGGCTCTTGGGCGGGGAGGAGCAGGCGGCGAGCAGGCAGCAGGCGAGGGACGCGGAGCGGAGGGGT
Source organism: Myxococcales bacterium (assembly GCA_021807105.1). GTDB lineage: Bacteria > Myxococcota > Myxococcia > Myxococcales > JAKAPL01 > JAKAPL01. Next base: position 57,762 of record JAKAPL010000019.1, read on the forward strand.
CTCACGTCCCGGGAGAATACTCCAACACCGGGGGCCGTTGCAGGCGGAGCCGGACGCCCCTGCCGCCTCCACCTTCGGGGATGCTCCTGCCGCGCGCCGGCCTCGGCCGGCCTCGAGAAGAAAACCCCCGGGCAGGGGGTGAGCCCTGCCCGGGGGCGCGGCGGTCGCTGCTACTTCCCGCTGCCGCTCGGGGTGCTGCCGGCGTTGCCCTGCGTCACGGGGGCGACCGGGCCCGGGAGGAGTCCCGGGATCGGCTTGCCGTCCGCGCCGTAGAGCACGAGCCCCGGCGACCCCGACACGGTCAGCGCCTGCCTCTGGCGCTTGCCCTTGTCGGTGCCGTGGAGCACGCGGGTCTGCTTCGCCAGCGCCGCCGCCTTCGCCTTCGTCGCCGAAGACTTGGCCTTGGGCTGGGTCTGCTTGAACCCGAACGCCGCCAGGATGGGCGAGCCCCTGCCGAACTTCACCTCCGCCCACTGGCGGAGGTCACGGTAGGTCTGCTCGGCCGCCTGGATCGCGGCCCGCTGGCTCGTCACGAGCGCGGCGAGCTGGGCCCGGGCGGCGATCGTCGCGGCGATCGCCGCCTGCGCCGCGGCGAAGATCTGGACCAGGCTCGCCTGGGTCTCGATCTTGCCGCCGATGGTCTCCTGGGACTTGGCCGGGATCTGCGACTGCACCCCGGCCTCGGCCTTGGAGAACTTCTGGCTCTGCACGTTGTTGCTGTTGTTCATCTGTCCGTTTTCCTTTCTCCGTACCTGGTCCAGGACGACGTCCGGGTGAGCTCCCGGCCGAAGACCGATTCCGGCGTCCTGGACTGCCACGGCCTTCTGCTGCGGCCTTCATCCAGCAAGGTCGCCTGGAGTCGCGAATGCGTGACAGCCTTCTTCGGAGCGCCGGCCGGCGAGGCCGCCGGACGGTCACTCGTCTCCCCCGGACGAGCGCTCACCGGAGCCCGCGCGCTGCCACCCCTGCCTCCCCAGCCGAGGGGACTACGCGAACAGCTCCGCCGCGGTGGT
>JAKAPL010000020.1 GCA_021807105.1 Myxococcales bacterium
CCGCGGGACGGGGCTCCGTCCGCGCCGGACGGAGGCCCCACGGCACGAGACGGAGGCCCCACGGCACGAGACGGAGGCCCCACGGCACGAGACGGAGGCCCGGCTGCGGTCTCGAACGCCTCGCTACGCCGTACCGTGAATAAGACGGGTTCACACACTCTGGGCTCCCCCCGCCGGACCGAAAAAAGCCATTGACAAGCCGGCGTGCGGGCGGGAATCTTGCGCCCGCCTGCCCGCCGGAGAAGCCGCCATGAAGCCCGTTTTCACCGCCGCCCCCTTCCCGCTCGCCGCCCGTGCCGGCGCCATGGGGCTCCAAGGCGCAAGCGGTGCCGGCGATGGCTTCGTTCCACCCTGGCCGAACTGGGTGAACGATCGATGACCCGACGTGCCGCGTGGGGTTGTGTCGCGCTCCTCGGCGCCGCCGCGCTGCTCTCCGCCTGCTGCGGGGGCGGGCCGACCGGCCCGGCGATCCTGAACGACGCGACCTCGCTCGATCCGCCGCTCCCTCCTCCCGCGGCCGACGGGGGCGATCCCTACCCGCCCACCTGCAACGTCCAGTCGTTCCAGAACGACAAGGGGAACTACGCCCAGGCGGACGCGACCTGCTGGGTCCCGGCCGGCATCGGTCAGGTCTGGAAGGCGCTCCAGGACCCGACGGTCACCGAGGATCCGCACACCACGAGCTTCTCGGTCACGAACGTGCCGGACAGCGACCCGAGCCACGTCCTCCACCAGATGATCCACTACAACCTGACCGACATCCTCCAGGTCTCCTACGACCTCGAGTGGATCCACGTCCTCGACGAGGGGACGGTGGCCGATCCGGACCATGTCGTGATCACCTTCCAGAAGGTCTCCGGCACCTCGTACGTCTCGCTCTGGGCGGACAGCTTCGAGCTCACCTCGCCCGCGGCCGGCGTGACCAAGCTGGTCATCTCCGCGCACGAGAACGCGATGACCTGGAGTCCCACGGACCTCCAGAAGGGGATCCTCCAGTACTACTCGAACATCGGGTCCAAGCTCGGGGTGCCGGCGAACGTCCCGCAGTGACGGGTTGAAGACGCGCCCGTTCTGTGCGAAGGGATGGCCTCGATGAGCGCCCGGGAGCAGAAGGAGCCGGTCGATCCCGTCGCCGCGGCTCGGGCTTCCTGGGAGAAGGAGATCCTCGAACCGGCGCTCGAGAAGACCCCGCGGCGGCGGTCCCTCTTCGCGACCGACAGCGGGATCCCCATCCCGGATCTCCTCACGCCCGCGGATCGGTCCGGCGAGGACTACCTGCGCGAGGTCGGCTTCCCGGGGCAGTACCCGTTCACCCGCGGCCCGCAGGCTTCCATGTACCGGGGGCGCCTCTGGACGATGCGCCAGTTCGCGGGCTTCGGGACCCCCGAGGACACCAACGGCCGCTTCCATTACCTGCTCCGCCAGGGGGGGACCGGGCTGTCGACCGCCTTCGACATGCCGGCCCTCATGGGCTACGACTGCGACAGCCCGTTCGCGCTGGGCGAGGTGGGGAGAGAGGGCGTCGCGGTCTCCTCGCTCGCCGACTTCGAGCTGCTCTTCGCGGGCATCCCCTTCGCCGAGGTCACGACCTCGATGACGATCAACGCGTCCGCGATCGTGGCGCTCTGCATGTACATCGCGGTGGCCGAGAAGGCGGGCGTGCCGCGCGCCGCGCTCGGGGGGACGCTCCAGGCCGACATCCTCAAGGAGTACATCGCCCAGAAGGAGTGGATCGTCCCGCCGCGGCCGGCCGTCCGGATCGTCGTGGACATGATCGAGTTCTGCAGCCGGCAGATGCCGCGCTGGAACCCGATCTCGATCAGCGGCTACCACATTCGCGAGGCGGGGGCGACGGCGGTCCAGGAGCTGGCCTTCACCCTGGCCGACGGCCTGGGCTACGTCGAGGAGTGCGTCGCGCGCGGCCTCCCCGTCGATGACTTCGCGCCGCGCCTCTCGTTCTTCTGGGACGTGCACAACGACTTCTTCGAGGAGATCGCCAAGTTCCGGGCGGGGCGCCGCATCTGGGCGCGCGAGCTGCGCGAGCGGTTCCACGCGAAGAACCCGCGGTCCTGGATGCTGCGCACCCACGCCCAGACCGCCGGCGTGACGCTGACCGCGCAGCAGCCCCAGAACAACATCGCGCGGGTGGCGATCCAGGCGCTCGCCGCGGTCCTCGGGGGCACCCAGTCGCTCCACACGAACTCGCTGGACGAGACCTACGCGCTGCCGACCCAGGAGGCGGCGACCATCGCCCTGCGGACCCAGCAGATCCTCGGCTACGAGACGGGCGTCGACCGCGTCGTGGACCCGCTCGCCGGCAGCTACTACGTCGAGCAGCTCACCGACGAGGTCGAGCGGCGCGCCCGCGACTACCTGCGAAGGATCGACGAGATGGGCGGCATCGTCCGCGCCGTCGAGGAGGGGTACCCGCAGAAGGAGATCGCCGAGAGCGCCTTCCGCCACCAGCGGGAGGTCGAGACCGGAGAGCGCGTCATCGTCGGCGTCAACCGCTTCCAGTCGGGGGGCGCCGGCAGGATCCCGACCCTCGAGATCGATCCGCGGGTCGCCGAGCACCAGCAGCGGCGGCTGGCCGAGGTGAAGCGGACCCGGGACGCGGCGGCCGTCGAGGAGACGCTGCGCCGGGTCGCCGCCGCCTGCGCGAGCGGCGAGAACCTCGTCGAGCCCGTCCTCGCGGCGGTCCGGGCGTACGCGACGCTCGGCGAGATCTGCGACGTCTTCCGGCGCGAGCTGGGCAGCTACCGCGAGGCGAGCAGCTTCTAGGAGGCTGGTCCGCTGTCTTTGACTTCCCGGGCCGGGGAATCAGAATGAGCCCATGGCTGCTCTGCCGGGGCGCGCCCCCTCGTGGCGGCTGCTCCTCGCGATCCCGCTCCTGTCCGCCGCCGCGCCCACCTCGCCGTCGCTCCGGCTGCGGGCGGACGCCGCGTTCCCGCGGCCGGTCGCGGCCGGGCCGGAGGATCTCTTCCCGCTCTCGCGCCTGTCGCCGTACTTCGCGCGAGGGGCGCTCGCCGAGGCGAAGGCCGCCTTCGACGCGGGGGCCTATCCGCGCGCGCTCGCCGCGCTCGACGAGGCCCGGCCCGAGCGGCTCGCCCACCCCGAGCTGCGCCGCCCGGCGCGCTACCTCGCGGCCCTCTCGCTCGCCCGCGCGGGGCTGCCGCTCCCGGCGGCCCGGGAGCTGCTCGCGCTCGCCCGGGACTACCCCGTCCTCGCGGACTCGTGCCGGTTCGAGGCGGCGGCCGCGTTCGAGGCCGCGGGGGAGCCGCGGGGAGCCGCGGCCGAGTACCGGCGGGTGAGCCCCGGCTCCCCGCTGCACGCGAACGCGCTCCTCGGCCGTGGCCGCGCCCTCGCGGCGGCCGGGGAGCCGCGCGAGGCGCTCGCCGTCCTCGCGCCGCTGCGCGAGGCTCCGGCGCCGGTCTCCGGGATCGGCAGGGACCTCGGCGCCGCGGCGCTGCTCGCGTCGGCGGCCATCGAGCGCCGGCTCGGGCGGCCGGCGGACGCGATCCGCGACGAGATCGAGGTCTGGCTCCGCCACCCGCTCTACCACGAGGCGGAAGGCGCGCGGACGGCGGCGGAGAGGACGGCGGCGGCGCTGGGGAGGAGCGTCTCGCGGCTCGCCGAGGCGAACGCCGCCCAGCTCGCCGCGCGGGCCGACCTGCTGCTCGCCGCCCACCGGCTCGACGCCGCGCGCGCGGCCTACGCGGGCCTGGCCCGCCGGCTGCCGCTCGTGGGCAAGCCCTCGGACCTGGCTTGCCGCGTCCACTTCGGCCTCGGCCGGACCTGGCGCAAGCTGCGGCGCCACGCGCGGGCGATCGCGGAGCTGCGGGGGGTCGCCGATCGCTGCCGGGGAGACGCCGACCTGCGGGCCAAGGCGCTCTACGTGCTCGGATCGTCGGCGTCGGTCGTCGAGCCCGCCCTCGGGCTCCGCGTCTATGACGCGCTCGCCGAGGACTTCCCCGACAGCTCGCTGGCCGACGACGCGCTCTTCTTCGCCGCGGACCTCGAGCTCGAGGCGGGCCGGACGGACGACGCCCGCGCCGCCTTCCGGCGGGTGGTCGACCACTACCCGGACGGCGACTACGCGGTCGAGGCGCTCTTCCGGCTCTTCTGGCTCTCGCGCGCCGAGGGCAAACCGGGCGCCGGGCTCTGGGCGCTCGATGCGATCGAGGGCAAGCTCGCCGGCGAGCGCGCGGTGGGGAGGAGCGAGCCGCTCCTGCGGGCCCGCTACTGGCGCGCCGAGACCCTGGCCGAGTCCCTCGATCCGGCCGAGCGCGCGCGAGGCGCCGCGCTCTTCGCCGCGCTGGCCCGGCAGGCGCCGTTCAGCTACTACGGCGCGCTCGCGTCCGGGAAGTTGCCGCCGGGCAGACCGCGGGCGCCGGACGGGGAGCCGCGGTCCGGCGAGCCCGCCCTCCACGCGGGGCCGCTCTGGGCGGACCCCCGCTTCCTCGCGGGCGTCGAGCTGATCCGGCTCGGCTTCCCGGAGGAAGCCGCCTCCGAGCTTTCGGCCGTCGACCGGCATCGGCTGACCGGCGAGCCGGTCCTGCTGCTCGCGATCGGTCTCGAGCGGGCCGGCGAGCCGCGGCTCGCTCACGCCATCGCCAAGGCGGCGCTCCAACTGCCCGACGGCGCGCCGGCCGGCGACGAGCTGCGGCTCTGGCGGGTGGCCTACCCGCTCGCGTACCGGCCCGGGATCGAGCGCTGGTCGGCGGCGGCGGGCGTGCCCGCGGACCTCGTGCAGGCCCTGACGCGGGAGGAGAGCGCGCTCGATCCCCTGGCCATCTCGGGGGCGGGCGCGGTCGGACTGACCCAGCTCATGCCCGCGACGGCCCGCCGGGTGGCTCGGAAGCTGGGGCTCGGCCCGCCGCCGCTCACCGCGCTGCTCTCGGCGGACTTGAACCTCCGCCTCGGCGCCGCCTACCTCGGGGGGTTGCTGCGCCGGTATCACGGAAGCGCGCCCCTCGCGCTCGCCGCCTACAACGCGGGGGAGGGGGCCGTCGATCGCTGGCTGGCGACGCTCCCGCGGCGGCAGCTCGACGCCTTCGTCGAGGAGATCCCGATCGCCGAGACGCGCGGGTACGTCAAGCGCGTGCTCGGAACTTACGCGACGTACCGCTTCCTGTACGGCCGCGGCGAGGATCGCTGGTCCCGCTTCGGCGGCCCGCTCACCGTGAAGTGACCCCGGCGGGGTTACTGCCCGACGGGCGTCGTCTGCACGATCGTCCTCGGCGTTCCGCCCCGGAGCGACCAGAGCGCGACCGAGGAGCCGTCGAGGGTCGTCACCTCGTAGATCAGCTCGGAGTACCCGTCGCCGTCCACGTCGCCCGCCCCGACGAGCACCCCCCCCGCGCCTCCCTCCTGCCGGTCGACGAGGTGGGCGAGGTTACCCTTGGCGTCGGCGAGGTAGAGCAGGCTGAAGCGGTCGTCGAGCGCGTTGCCCCAGCGCAGGGAGACCGCGTACTGCGAAGCGGCCTCGCTGAAGCGGCCGGAGAAGAGGTTGATGGCGAGCGAGGAGGGGGCGTACTTCTGCGCCTGGATCCCCGTCTCGAGCTGCGCGGTGAGGGAGGCGTAGATCCGGTTCACGACTTCGCGGGAGGCGTCGGCCGAGGCGGGGGCGGCCGCCTCCTCCGGCGGCGCGTCGAGAGACGCGACGGCGAAGCCGCTGCCCGGCGTGGGGACCGGCGCCACGAGGTAGACGACGAGGTCGCGGGCGTCGCAGAGGCTCTTGGCCAGCTCGACCGAGCTGATCCGCTCCGCCTCGCCGCCGTTCCAGCCGTCGGCGGCGGTCCAGAAGTAGAGGCGCCCGCCCTTGGCCTTCGCGACCGCCGCGGAGAAGTCCTTGGGATCGGTCAGGTGGCGGACGCCCGGACGCCCGCCGGGCCAATCGATCGCCGTTCCTCCCGGCGTCGCCCGGCTCCAGAGGCGCGCGAGGCGGGCCTCGTCCGAGACGGCGGCCTCGACGACGGCGACGCCATGGCCGTACCGGGCGAGGAGGAACCGTCCGGAGGACCGCGCCCCGGGGGCTCGATCGGGGCAGGCGTTCCAGGCGGTCGGCGCGGCGGCATCGCCGGCCGGCGTCGCGCCGGACCCCGACGCCGCCGCGAGGACGGCCCAGAGGCCCCACCATCCCGGGATCATAGAGTCTGCTCTTACTCCGTTTGCGGCCGGCCGGCCAGATCAGGGGACGGCCATCTCGGCGGTGAGCGCGCCGGAGGTCGCCGTGAGGATCGCCGCCCCGCTCGGCGTCCCCGCCGGGAAGCTCAACTGGACCGCGGCGTCGGCGATGGAGAGGGCGGTGCCCGGGCCGGCCAGGTTGAAGATCCAGGCCGGGACGCCGAACACCTCGCTTCCGTCGGCCGCGAGGGCGCGGGCGAGGACGACGATGCTGCCGTCGGAGGCGACGCGGTGCTCGAGCGCCGCCGACACCGGCGCTCCGACGATCGCGACCTGGAACGTCTGGCCCGCGCCGCCCGAGAGGCCGCCGGTGAAGCTGCCCGTGCCGCTCCCGCTCGCCGGGAGCGCCGTCAGGTAGAACTGGTCCGGCTGCTCGGGCACCACCACGATCGCGCCTGACCCGCTGCCGGCGGCGAGCCCCGAGGAGGCGAGGACCTCGCCGCCCGCGTCGCGGACCACCGCCTGGATCGTCTCCGCGCCGGTGCGCAGCAGGGCGAAAGCCGCGGGCAGCTCGGTGTCGTCCGCGATGGCGGCGGCGAGATGGCTCGGGTCGGCGAACTGGACGGACGCCGGGTCGCGGGTGAGGATGTCCGTCGATCCGGCCGCGGTCGCGCTCCCCGCCGGGAAGACCTGGATGGTCGCCTCGCCGGAGGCGACGGCGTCGAGCGCGAGGGTCTGGTTCCCCTCGTCGGCGACCTCCACGACGCTCGGATCGCTGCTCTCGACCCGATAGCCGCCGGCGCAGCAGGACGCGGCGCCGCCGGCCTCGAAGCTCACCGTGAGACGGCTGCCGACGGCCAGCGGCTTGGAGTCGACGCCGATCCAGCGGAGGCCGGGCGTCATGGCGGCGGCCACCGGCGGCGAGGCGGCTGAGCCCATGCCGCAGCCGCCTTCTGCGCCGCCGAGCAGGATCGTCACGGCCGTTCCCAGGAGGAGCAGGGGGGCGAACGGGCGCACGGGCATGACTGTACCGGAAAGCAAGGCCGGTGCCACCCTCCCGTCGCGCAAGGCCCTGATTCTCCTCGCGCCGGTGGAGCGCGGGGAGCCGCCCCTCTGACCCCGATGTCACGGCGGCGAGAGGTTTTCGCCCTTCCAGTCGTACCGCGACTTGAGGTCCTGGACGTATTCCAGCCAGGCGTCCCGGTTGAACTTGTAGGCGCCGGAGACGCTCCCGAAGATCGCGCCGCCGTACCACATGGCCTCGAAGGCGGCGATGACCGCGGTCACGCCCCAGAGCTGGTGGCGGGCGGCGTCGTAGACGCCGGAGCCGAAGAGGCCGTTCCAGGCGAGCGCGGCGAGCGCCGTCGTCGGCTGCCCCAGGTAGAAGTAACCGCTCCCCGGCACGACGGCGGAGAGGATCCCGGCGAGGGCGGGGCTGCGGCGAGGGAGGTCGCGGGCCCGGACGGTCTCGGCCGCGAGGCTCCTCGCCTGCGGGCCGAAGACGGGATCCTCCCGGAGCCGCTCGAAGGTCGCGCCGGCCCTCGCCGGCTCGCGCGCGAGGAGGTAGGACCAGCCGAGGAGCCAGCCGGCTCGCGAGCGGAGCGCGGCCGGGGGCCGGAGCGGCCCGGGCGACAGGAAACTTTCGAACGCCAGGGCGGCCGCCTGGGCGTCGCCCTGCCGGTAGCGCGATTCGGCGGCCTCGAAGGCCGCGACGAGCCGCACCTGCGGGTCGTGGCTCTCCTCGGCGAGCGACTCGAACCAGTCGCCCGCCTCCGCGGCCCGGCCGCCGCGCAGGTAGGCGAGGCCGATCTGGATCCGCGCGCGGCCCGCGCCCGCCGCGCCGGGGTTCTCGTAGAGCCAGCGTTCGTACTCGCCGATGGCGCGGTAGTAGTCGCCGCCCTCGTAGAGGTGGTCGGCGAAGCCGAGCGTCGCGTCGGGCGCAGGAGGGCCCGCGCAGAGCGCCGCGACCGAGAGGAGAGCCCCGAGCAGGCTCATCGGGCGTCCATCCAGAAGTCGCTGTCCGAGAGCGGGTCGAGGAAGTAGGGCTCTCCCTCGATCACGACGATCGGCAACGGCCGCAGCGCGCTCGACTCCATCCCGCGCAGGAGCCGGTCGATCGTCAGGAAGAACCCCCAGACGCCGTGCTTCTCCACCGCCCGCATCCCGTAGACCGCGCAGGTGGGCCTGTGGCGGCAGCGCGCGCCGTCGAAGACGGTGATGCTGTCGCGGTAGACCTCGAACGCGAAGTAGAACGGGTTCTCCGACGGCCGCCGGAACGTCCCGGCGGCGGGCGGAGCCTTCGCGTCGGCGGTGAGGGGCGCCGCGCCGGTCTCGAAGGGACCGAACGGCGCCGCGGCGAGCAGGAGCGCCGCGAGCGCGCTCACCGCCGCGCCTCTTCGACCGCCTTTCGCCAGCGGGCGAGCCGCTCGCCGATCTCGCGCTCCATCCCTTGCTCCGCCGGCTCGTAGTAGCGCCTGCCCGCCAGCGCGTCGGGCAGATAGACCTCCGCGACGTGGTGGCCCGGGAAGTCGTGCGGGTACCGGTACTCGCGCCCATACCCCAGGTCCTTCATGAGCCGGGTCGGCGCGTTGCGGATCCGCGGGGGGACCGGCAGCGGGCCGCGCTCGCGCACGTCGGCGAGGGCCGCCTGCCAGGCCACGAGCGCGGTGGCGCTCTTCGGCGCGCAGGCGAGGTAGCAGACGGCCTGCGAGAGCGGCAGGACCGCCTCCGGGAGTCCCACGAGCTCGCAGGCGCGAAACGCGTCGACCGCGACCGAGAGCGCGCGGGGGTCGGCGTTGCCGATGTCCTCGGCGGCGAAGATGACGAGGCGCCGCAGCACGAAACGCGGCGGCTCGCCGCCCTCGACGAGCCGGGCCGCGTAGTACAGGGCCGCGTCGGGATCGCTCCCGCGCAGCGACTTGATCATCGCGGAGGCGAGATCGTAGTGGGAGTCGCCGGTCTTGTCGTGGCGCAGCGCCGGACGGGCGAGCGCCTCGGCCACGCGCGCCTCCGTGATCTCGCCTCCGGAGCCGGCCGCCTCCGCCGCGGCCTCGAGCGCGGCGAGGGCGCGCCGGGCGTCGCCGAACGCGCCGGCCGCGAGGCGCGCGAGCGCGGCCTCCGGCAGCCGCACGCCGAGCGCGGCGAGCCGGGCGTCTCTCTGGAGCGCGCGGGCGAGCAGCCGCGTGAGGTCATCCTCCGACAGCGGGCTCAGCACGAGGACCCGGCAGCGCGAGAGGAGCGCGGCCGTCAGCTCGAAGCTCGGGTTCTCGGTCGTGGCGCCGACCAGCGAGAGCAGGCCCCGCTCGAGGTGGGGCAGGAAGGCGTCCTGCTGCGCCTTGTTGAAGCGGTGGATCTCGTCGACGAAGAGGACCGTCCGCGCGCGGCGCATCTTCCAGCGCTCCTCGGCCGCGGCGACGATCTCCCGGATCTCCTTGACCCCGCCGAGCACCGCCGAAAACGGGACGAACTCGCCGCGCACGTGCCGGGCCATCGCCCGGGCGAGCGTCGTCTTGCCGGACCCCGGCGGCCCCCAGAGGATGCAGGAGGGCACCTGACCGCGGGCGAGCGCCTCGCGCAGCATCCGTCCCGGGCCGAGGAGCTCGTCCTGCCCCACGATGTCGTCCAGGGACGTAGGCCGGACACGCTCCGGGAGCGGCGCCGCGAGGGCGGCGTCCTGGTCGGCGCCGCGATCGAACAGGTCGGCCACGGCGCCCTGAATAGCACGCGAAGCCCAACCGCGCACGGGAAGCGATGAGCGCACCTTCAAGGGCGCATCGACCTCTGCGGCCAAGCGCGAAGCCGGGATCGCCGCCCTTCTCGCCGGCCAGGGTCGCACCTTCCCCCCTGCCCTCTCTCCCGCTGGGGGAGAGAGTTTGGAACCCCGCGAAACGCGGTGACGGACAACCGGATTCGCCCGCACGGACGCAAAGAGACCCGCTTCTTTCAGCGCCGGCAGCCCACGGGCTCCTGAGCCGCAAAGAGCAGCCGCGGGACGGCTTCGATCCGCCGCCGCATGGCTTCGATCCGCCGCCGCATGGCTTCGATCCGGCGCCGCATGGCTTCGATCCGCCGCCGCATGGCTTCGATCCGGCGCCGCATGGCTTCGATCCGGCGCCGCATGGCTTCGATCCGCCGCCGCATGGCTTCGATCAACCGCCGCATGGCTTCGATCAACCGCCGCATGGCTTCGATCAACCGCCGCATGGCTTCGATCAACCGCCGGATCGCTTCGATCCGCCTCCGCGTCGCTTCGATCCATCGCCGTGACGGCCGGATTCTCCCGTGATTCTGGGCGCTTCTGCCTCTTTTCCACGATGGCTGTCACGGGATCCCGTTTCCACCCCACCTACGTCAATGAAGGGCCCGAAAGGTCCGAATGACGAAAGGAGGTGAAAAGACCATGAAGACGACGGAACTCGACAAGGCGAAGCTGGCGCTCCAGGGGCTCTCTAGCGACATCCCCGCGGGCACCACGACTCTGCCGGTCGGCGGCCAGAACGTCCCGGTGAAGAACCTCATCGCGACGCTGGCCGGGTTCGTCACGGCGGCCGACGCGAAAGCGACGGCCAAACTGGCGTTCCACCAGGCGGTTGCGGAGGTCAGCCAGCAGGCCCCCGTGATCCGTACGCTGCTCACGGAGCTCGGGATCGCCCTGCGGGCGATCTTCGGCCGCGGGAACCCCGTCCTCGTCAACTTCGGTGTCCTCCCCGGCAGCCCCGGGAAGGCCTCCGCGGAGGCGAAGGCGGCCGCCGTCCAGAAGCGCGCCGCGAAGAGCAAGGCGAAGAAGCAGGCACTCGCCAACCTCGACGCGGCCGTGCCGGTGGACGTGCCCCCGGTCAACGCGAAGTAGCGTTGGCCGCTGGCCGGTAGCAAGGCCCCCCGGGAAGCCCTTCTCCCGGGGGGTCTCTTCACCGGGCCGCCGCCCCCCGCCGCCCGGGGCCGCGCCGAGGACCACCCGGCCCCACGCCGGCGACGCCATCGGCTCGACACGGCAGGCCGTGAGCTCAAACCACGGCGGGGTGCGGGTTGCCCACGGCGAGGCGCGCGGTCCCCACGGCGGCCACGCGAGAGGGCCCGCGCGGCGGCGAGGACGAGGAGGTGCGGCGCGGGCAGCGGGCGCCCTCCCGCACCTGCCTCCTACGACCCGCCCATCGGCGGGCGAGCGTGCCGGCCGATGAAAAGGTGGGGCGCCCCGGGCGGTTTCGATCCGCATGCTAAGAGCGATGCGCCGAGAGACGGAGAGCGCGGGCGGGCGCCGCGCCGGCCGCGGGGTTCTCCGGCTGGCGGCCGTCCTGGCCGTGGTGGCCGGCGGCGCAGGGGGCTTGGTCGCGGCGCTCGCCGTCCTGACTTCGACCGGTTATGGCCGGGGTCTGCTCGCCCGGCTGGGGCTCGACGCGGCCAACGCCGCCCTGGCCGGACGGCTGGACTTTTGCGACGCCCGTGTCTGGCTCGACGGAGAGGTGGACATCGACGGGCCGGTCGTGACGGCGCCCGGCGGCCGGCCCGTCGCCTCGGCGCGGCGCCTTCGCGCGCACGTCCATCTGTTCGACCTCCTGCGCCGCAGGGTCACGCTCGACGCGGTCCGGATCGACGGGGCGATGGTCTCGCTCCACGAGAGGGGCGGCCGCCTCGATCTCCTCTCGGCCTTCGAGCCGCGCCGGCCTCCGCCCCGAGGGGCCGGCCGGCCGCCCTGGCAGGTCCGGATCGTCGATCTCACGGCCGGCGTCCGGTCCTTCGACGAGGAGACCGCGGGGATGCCGATCGTCCGGTTCTCCGGCGGGACGCTGCGCGGCCGGCTCGTGTTCGACGGCCGGGCGGTGCAGCTCGAGGCGCGGCTTCACGGCGCGTCCCTGGCGGCGCTCGCCGGGCGTCCGCTGCGCGGGGTGCCGGTCGCCGCCCGCGCGACGTTGCGGTCCGGGATGCTCGACGGCAGCGCGGTCGTCGCCGCTTCGTCCCGGCTGGCCCCCTCCCCCTTGCGGATCGACGCCCAGCTCGATCTGGGCCGCGCCGCCGGCTCGGCCGTGATTCGCGCCCATGGCTGGGCGCCCGGCCGCGCGATGGCCGGCCTCCCCGACGGACGGCTCTCGTTCGTGAGCCACCTCGCGTTCGAGCGGCTCTGGGGCGCGGGACCGCGTTGGGTGGATGGCGCCTTCGAGCTGCGCGGCTCGCGGGTCGAAGGGATGCCGCTCGGGCCTGGCCGCGGCGCCCTTCGCCTAACTGGGGACGACCTGGAGGTGCGGCAGCTCTCCCTCCGGCTGCCGGGCGCGACGCTCCGGGGCAAGGGGACGCTGGGGAGGAGCCGGAGCCACCTCTGGCTGGAGGCTCGGATCACCGACCTGCAGCGGACGGCGAACGCGGCCGCACGGCTCGCGAGGATTCCGCCACCCGCAGGCCTGCAAGGCGCGGGCACGGTCGAGGTGGATCTCCGTGGGCCGGCGGCGCACCCCGTGGTCTCCGGCCGCTTCACCTCGGACCGCGTCGCGACCGGGACGGCGGTCGCGCGCCAGCTCGCGGGGTGGTTCCGGATCCCGGCGCGGCCGGCGAACCAGGCGCGCACCCCACCTCGCCGGCCCGCGCCGGCGGCCCCCCGGCGGCGCGAGCGCCAGGGATCGCGCCCCCACGCGGCGCCGCGCGGGGCCGCCCGCGGCGCGGTCGAGCCGGCGTGGCCGGCGTCGCTCACCGCGCAGGTCGTGGTCGGGAAGCTCTCCCTGGAGGGCAGGGAGCTGGGGCGCATCCAGATCGCGGGGACCCTGCGCGGGGGGCGCGTGTCGCTCGACGCGCGCGCCCCGGCCATCGGGATCCCGAGGCTGACGGCGCGGCTGCGGCCCGGCCCGACCACGGTCCTCGAGGCCCTGGCCGCCGGGAGCCCCGTGGGCCGCTGGAGGCTCGCGAGGCCGGCCACGCTCCGGCTGGCGAGCGGCCTGGCGATCGCCGGGGTCGTCCTCGTCTCGGGCCGGCAGCGGCTCTCGATCGACGGGACCCTCTCCCCGGACGGCCTGGGGCTCGTCCACGCGAAGGCGACCGCGCTCGACCTCGCCGTCTTCTCGCGGGCCGCCAGGGCGCTCTTCCCCGCGTCCCACCCCCCGCGGCTCTGCGGTCGACTCGGCGGCGAGGTGAGCTGGAGGGGACGCGCCGGGCGCGGTACCGGGACGGTCACGCTCGCCGTCGACGGCGGTCGGGCCTTTGGCATCGGGGTGGCGCGGGCGCGGCTCGAGGCGGCGCTCGGCGCGCGAACCGTCTCGGGCCGGCTGCGGGCACGCCTTTCGGGCGGCGCGCTCGCCGGATCCTTCCGGCTGCCGTGGCCGCCCCTGCGCGGCTCGGACCGGATCGCTCTCCGCCTGCGAGCCCGCCGCGTCCCGCTGGGCCTTCTCCGGCGCCTGCTCCCCCCGGGCGAGGAGCTCTCGGGGACCGCGACGGTCGACGCCGCCGCTGCCGGAACGATCGCCGCGCCGCGAGTCCATCTCTTGCTCCACGCCGCCGGCGTGCGCCACGGCCGGTCCGCCCGTCGCACGGTGCGCGCGACGATCGACCTCACCGCCGGGCGGATGACGGCCGACGCTCGGATCGTGGATCGCTCGGGCGCCCGGCTGGTCGCGAGGGGCCGACTCGATCTGGGCAGCCAAGGGATCGCGCGATCGGCCCGCCCGGGGGAGGCGTTCACCGGCGGGTTGCTCCCGCGGCTCCTCGCCGCCAGGGGGAGGCTCGACGTCACGCTCGATTCGATCCCCGCGAGCGACCTGGCGGCCGCCGCGCGGGGACGGCTCGACGGCGCCCTCCACCTCTCCGGCTCACCTTCGCGGCCCCGCGGCGGCCTGCGCGTCCGGTGGAGCCAGGCCTCGTGGCGCGGGCAGCCGCTCCAGACGCTGGCGCTCTCCGGCGAGGCCGGCGCCGAGCGGACCGAGGCCGACCTGGCGTGGCAGCCCTCCACGCCGGGCGTCGCCGCCGAGGCTCGGCTCGCGATGGCGGCCCCCCCCGAGGCGCTCCTTCGTCCCTCGCGCCGCCGCGCGGCGCCATTGACCGGCTCGCTCACGCTGCGCGATCTCCCGAGCGGGGCCCTCCCGATCGGAGCCCTGCCCGTCGCGGGGAGGATCGACGGCCGCGTCCGTGTCTCCGGGAGCCTCGCCGCCTTGCGCCTAACGGGGGGCGTGACCCTCCAGCGGCTCCGCTGGCACCGGAGGCTGCTCGGCGAGGCCAGGGTCCGTCTCCATTGGGACGGCGAGCTCGCGACGGCGAAGCTGGAAGGCCGCCAGCCCCAAGGCGGCCGGATCGAAGGCCGGGCCTCGCTCGGCCTCCTCGCGGCCCGGGGCCCCGCGGGTCTCCCGGCCCTCGACGCCCACCGCTGGCAGGCCGAGCTCCACGTGCACGGGCTCGACCTCGGAGTCCTCTCGGCCCTCGGCCGGCCCGTCCTGCGCGTCACCGGCCGCGCCGACGCCGACCTTCGGGCCGGCTCGGGGCACAGGACCGAGGGCCACGCAACGCTCCGCGGCGGGGAGCTGGTGATCGCGGGTCTCGGTGACTTGACCGCCATCGGGGCCCGGGCCGACATCCAGGACGACGACCGGCTGTTCGTTCACGACCTGCGCATCTGCTCCGGCCCCGGCGCGCTGTCGGGCGACCTCACCTTCGAGCGCAGGGCGCCGCTCGGAGCGGCCTTCGCCGGCGAGCTGCGCGCGAGCGACTTCGGTCTCTGGAGCGGCGACGAGCTGCGCGCCTTGCTCGATGGGAAGCTCCAGGTCGTCGGGAAGATCGAGCGAGGAGGCGGGCGGGGGGAGATCCGGCTCTCGGAGGCGCGCGTGACGCTGCCGAACCGATCGAGCCGCACCCTGGGGGCGCTGGAGCTGGACCCGGCGATCTCCGTGGGGCGCGCCCCGCCGGTCGAAGGTCCCGTCTGGCCGCTGTCGATTCACCTGGTGGCGCCCGGCGCGGTGACGGTCACGGGGACGGACCTCGACGTGCGCGCCGCCGCGGACATCGAGGCGGACCTCGCTCGCCGAGCCGTTCTCCGGGGCCGGGTCGACGTGGCCTCGGGGACCATCGCCCTCTTCGGCCGGAGGTTCGCGATCCGCCACGCGACCTTCGACTATGGCCGCGGCCGGCCGGCGGACGATCCCACGATCTCCGCCCTGGTGACGCAGAAGACGCGGCGAGCCGAGCTCCGGATCGCCGTCTCGGGACCGCTGCGCCGGCCGCGCATCGATCTGAGCTCCGATCCTCCCCTGCCGAGGGAGGAGCTGGCGACCCTCGTCGCCACGGGCAGCGGGGGAGCGGCGCCGACGACCGCGCTCTCCGGCCCCGCCGCGTCCGGGGGGACCGCGCTCGCCGCGTCGGTGGCCGGCGCGTTCCTGACCGGGACGCTCCAGGACGCGATCGCACCCTATCTGCCGCTCGACGTGGTCACCCTCGACCCGCGCCACGCCGAGATCGGACGGCATGTCGGCCCCCTCTATCTCTCCGGCGTCGAGAACTTCGGCGTCGTGGATCCCCGCCAGAACCAGAGCGAGGTCCACGCGCAGTACCATCTCACCCCGCGCCTCTCCCTGGACAGCACCTTCGGCGACGCGGGCGCCGGAACGCTCGACTTCTCGTGGCAGCACAGTTGGTAGGCGCGCAACGGGGCCTCGGGGGTGATAGGGTGGCCCCATGGCCAGGGAAACCGCGAGTCACCGGATCGCGCTCTTCATCGACTTCGAGAACCTCGTTACGCGCACCGGCTTCTCGTCCGAGAAGTTCGACGTGAAGCTCCTGCTCGACCCGCTGCTCGAGACCGGCAAGGTCGTCTACCGTCGCGCCTACTGCGACTGGATCCGCCACGCGCCCGCCAAACAGCCGCTGCACGACCAGGGCATCGAGCTGATCGAGGTCCCGCCCTCCACCCGCGCCGGCAAGAACAGCGCGGACATCCGGCTGGTCATCGACGCGCTCGAGCTCGCCTACCAGCGCGAGCACATCGACACCTTCGCCATCGCCTCCGGCGACTCGGATTTCTGCCCGCTCGCCTACAAGCTGCGGGAGAACAACCGGATCGTGATTGGCCTCGGCGTGAAGGAGGCGACGAGCCCGCTCTTCGTCAAGGCGTGCGACGAGTTCGTCTACCTGCGGCCAGCGGCGCGCGCCGGGCGCCCGGAGCGCCGCCCCGCCGCGGAGGTTCCGGAGATCGCCCGCGAGGCGGCCGCCGCCATCCTCGCCAAGGCGACCGGCCCGGTGAATCCGTCCGCCATCAAGGAAGCCATCGTCCGCAAGCAGCCGGACTTCGACGAGCGCGATCACGGCTTCTCGAGCTTCTCCCGATTGCTCGAGAAGCTGGAGAAGGAGGGGCTGACCAAGCGCGTCCAGGGCGCGAAGGGCCAGTGGTACGTGGTGCCGGCGGAGAAGTAGGCGGGTCCCCGCCCGCCGCGCCGGGAGTCTCCCTACCGCTCCTCCCCGAGCTGCCGGACGGCGTGCTCCACGTCCACGACGAGGTACTCCTCGCCGCCGCCGAACTCGGTCGGACCCCGGAGGCGCGCGTGGAACGCGGCGTAGCGGCCGGACGGCGAGAAGCCCCAGAGGCCGATCTCGCCGATCCGGACGCCCGGCCGGGATGACTCCCAGAGCGTCCGCGCGCCGCGGCCGCCGCGGCGGGTCAGGGTGATCCACGCGCGCCCATCCTCGACCCGCGCCGAGAGACCGAAGCGCTGATCGACGCCGGGCGGCGCCGGCCGCGCGGCCGAATCGAACCCGCCCGCGCGCAGGAAGCGTTCGGCCTCGGCGAGCTGGGCGGGCCCGGCGAGGACGAAGGTGCGCTCGATCTTCCCGGTCCGGCAGCGGACGACGCGCAGCACCGGAGCCCCCGCGCCGGCGCTCATCGCCGCGTAGGCGAAGCTGCGGGAGTCCGCGGAGAAGCCCGTGAACCGGGCCGGCGAGAGCGGCGCGGCGAGGAGCGCGAGGGCAAGGAGCGGGGCCATCGCCAGAACCCTAACCCTGCCCGCGCGGACAGGTCCCCGGGCCGCCGTCGGAGGCGACGCAGGCGCAGCCCTCGGGGAAGGCGTCGCAGGAGGAGCCGGCGCCGCAGTCCCGATCGACCTGGCAGCGGGGCAGACACTCGCCTTGCCCGCCGCCGCGCGCGCAGTCGGCGCTGCAAATCGCGTTGCCCAAACAGTCGCCGTCGCTGCAGCACGGGCCATGGAGGCAGCCCATCGGCAGGAGAGCCAGGAGGGCGAGCATCGCCAGCCGTTTCATGGCCGCGCCTTCCCGGGCCGGCCGGCTTCGCCGAAGAAGCGCGACAGCGGCCGCGGCCCTTCGTCCGCCGGATCGAAGGCCTCGGCGAGCGCGGTCAGCTCGCGGGTGAAACCGCGCACGGTCTCCCGCAGGGCCCGGGTCTGGCCGATCGCGAGCTCGCAGCCGAACGTCCGGCAACCGAAGGGGCGCACGTCGTACACCGTGCAACGCCGCCCCGCGGAGTCGAGGAACCGGCAGCCGCCGTCGCGCCGCGCCTCCGGGATCCGACCGCCGCGCTCGCCGATCCGCCGGGAGAGCAAGAGCCACTCGATGGCCCAAAGGTACGGCTCACGGCCGGTCCGCGAGAGCTGGCAGCAGGCCGCGCGGGCGGGGCAGGAGAAGCCCGCGTGCGCTCGGTCCAGGCGGGCGTAGAAGGCCGTCAGATCCGCGACGGCTTGATGGGCAGGGTCGGTGAAGCGCCTCACGGAGCGGATGATACCGCGAAGCCGTCCAGTCCGCGCTCACCAGACCACCCGATACACCCTGCAGCTCGGTTCGCTCCCTCCGCAAGGGCCCTCCGGGTTGAAGCGCGCGGGCGCGGCGCGGGCGAGACGATCGGCCTGCTCGCCCGCGCCGGCCAGGAGGAGGCGGACACGTTGCTCGGAGATCCAGCCGTCGAGCACCGCCCGGGTCAGGCGGCGCGGCACGCGCAGGACACGGTTGCTCCCGTCGGGCTTCCAGAGGAGGTAGGCGAGGTCGAAGGCTTCGCCGTAGGCGATCGCCTCGCCCGCCCCAATCGACCGGCGCAGGTCGATGAGCCGGCCGGGCGGGCCGTCGGGACCAAGGCCCCGCAGCCGGGCTTCGGGAGAGAGTCGGGCGAAGCCGAGGAGCGGCGGGCCGCCGCCGGTCAGGCCGGGAACGGAGACCGCGAGACCGACCGCGCCGCCGAGCGCGACCGCCCGCAGCGCCCAGGCGCGCGCCCGCGTGGAGAGCGCCGCAGCCTCGGCCGCGGCGAGCGCGAGCATGGCGGCGGGGAAGGCGAGCGTGTAGCGGGCGATCGCCGGATCCGCCGTGCAGAGCGTCGCCAGGATCGGCGCCGCGAGGCGTCGTCGCCGCCGCCAGAGGCCGAGCATCCCGGCGGGCAGCACGAGGAGGAAGAGCGGTCCAAAGCCGCCGATCCGCATGTCGACCATGGGATGCGGGGGGAGGAGCGCGGTCCAGGAGCGAAGGAGGCGCAGGGGCAAGGGGCCGGTCAGGTGCGGCGCGTTCGCCCCGGCCGCGAGGAGCTCCGGGAGCGTGTGTTCGCCGGGCAGCTTCAAGCGGCCGAGCGCCAGGGCGACCGGCCAGATCGGGTTTCGGTGGACGAGGAGGTTCCGGACGTAGCTCTCCCCCCCGGTCGCGAGCGCGACGAACGCCGCGCCAAGGACCGCGGCGCCACGGCCGGCGCGGGCGGCCCGGACGGCGAGCCACCCGCCGAGCACGGCGACCGCGATCGGGGCGTTCGCCTTGGACCCGAGGTAGAGGCCGAGGGCGAGGCCGGCCAGCAGCACCGCCGCGGGATCGGGCGGCGACGACACCCAGTAGATCGCGAGCAGCAGATAGGCCGCCGACCCCACATCGACGTAATTCGACGGCATCTGCAGGAAGACCGCGGGGAGCGCGATCCAGAGCGCGCCGGCGGCGATGGACGTGGCGCGCGACGCGCCCTCGCGACGAGCAAGGGCGGCGAGCGCCGCGGCGCCGGCGAGGGCGAGCGGAATCTGGCCCAGGTCGAGCAGCCGGTCGTCGGGGAGGAGCATCCGCTCGGCGAGGAAGATCAACTCGATCGCGTGCGGGTAGCTCCCGAGGTACGGCGCGTCGCGCGGGACGCCGGCGAGCGAGCCGGCTTGGAGCGTGAAGTTGACGAAGGGGAGGTGGTAGCCGATCGAGTCCCATTGCCAGATGGGAAGCCAGGCGGCGGCCGCGACGGCAAGCCCGAGCGCGGCGATCCCCAGGGCGAGCGGCGCCGCGGTGCCGGGCTCGATTCGGCGCCCGGCGTCCTTGGGCGGCGAAGGATCCCCGGCGATCGCCGGCGCGCCCAGGGCAGCGAGGAAGAGCCAGGGGGACAGGACCCCGAACCCCGCGAGCAGCCGGACGAGCAAGGTGGGCCAGGCAACCGCCAGGGTCGCCGCGGCCGCCAGGCGATCCGCCGGCGGCCCCTCCGGCCGCCACCGGTTCGCGAGTCGGCAGCCCGAGAGGGCGGCCAGCAGCAGACCGATGGGCCAAAAGCCCCACGCTCCCGCCATCGCCGGCATCGGGGACAGTTTATCCCTCGTTCCGCCCGGCCTCGGGAGCCGAGAACCCAACGCGGCCAAGAGACCCGCCGCGCCGCGGCGTCCCAACCGCCTGACGGCGGTCCTCTGGCAGGGGGAATCCAGCTCCCCCCGCACCCCCTATCTCTCTCTCACCTCCGCCTGCAGGAATCTTCGCGCCGCGCGAGCCTTCTCGAACGCAGGAGATCAGAGCTTCAGGCCGTACGTCAGATCGAGCTTCCAGCGGCCGTCCTCCCGGACCATCTGGACCTCGTGCTTCTCGCCTCCCGCCTCGACCGAGAGGCGCGCGCGTGAGCCGCTCTGGCTCACGACCTCGATCTTGTCGATGGGCCGGGCGAGGCCGACGTCCTCGCCGAAGAGGAGCGCCTTCGGGTCGTCGGGGACGGTCCCCTTGGGCGCGAGCGCCGCGGCGTTGTCCCGAGCCGCTTTCATGGCGGCTTGGCTCGCGGCGGAGAGATGGGCCCAGGCATCGTCTTGCCGGTGGGCGAGGATCGCGGCCACGAAGCCACGGAACGCGTCGTCGGGCGTCTCCCCGTGGCACGAGGCCGCCCCGCCCAAGAGCGCGAGGGCGATCGGCAGGAACTTGCGGTTCGTCATCGGGGAGGTTCTACCGCCGCGGGTCGCCGGTCGCAAAGCGGTCGCCGTCCCCGTGGTAGACTTCTCCGGAATGCGCCTCGCGTTCGAGAAGGTCCACGGGCTGGGCAACGACTTCGTCCTCCTCGACGCCCGGACGGGGGGCTCGACGTGCGGCCCGGCGGAGGTGCGGCGCCTGTGCGACCGGCGCCTCGGCGTGGGCGCGGACGGGGTGCTGACCCTCCTGCCGGCGGGCCACCCGGACGCGGCGGCTCGCCTGCTCGTCCAGAACGCGGACGGGAGCGAGGCCGAGCTGTGCGGCAACGGCCTGCGCTGCGCCGCCCGCGTGCTGCTCGACGAGTCGGGCGAGGCGCGGGTGGCCATCGAGACCGCCGCGGGCCTGCTCCATTGCGAGGCGTCCGGAGAGGGAATACGGGCGGAGATCGGGCGCCCCGTCGTCGGCGACCCCGTCGAGCTCTCGTTCGAGGGCGGGCGTATTTCAGGCCGGCCGGTCTCGATCGGAAACCCTCACTTCGTCGTCTTCGGGCGCGCCGACCGGGAGGCCGCGGCCCACCTCGGTCCGGCGCTCGAAAACCATGCTCGCTTCGCGCCGGCCCGCACCAACGTGGAGCTCTGCGAGCGGGCGGATGGTGGCCTGCGCGTCGCCGTCTGGGAGCGGGGCTGCGGTCTCACGCCCGCCTGCGGGACCGGCGCGAGCGCGGCGGTGGCCGCGGCGGCTTACGAGGGGCTGGTGACGCCCGGCCGCGAGATCACCGTGGAGCTGCCGGGTGGGCGGCTGCACGTCCGGATTGGGCCGGATGGGAGCGCCACGCTCCGCGGGCCGGCGGTCCGAGTCTTCACCGGCCGCGTGGACCTCCCGTGACGGCCGCCCCCACGCTGGAACGGCAGGCTGAAGGAGCGCGCGAGCCGATCGCGGTCCCCGCCGCCCGGTGGCTCGAACGGACCCGGCTGCGCGGGGAGCAACGCCGGCTCCTCGCCGAGAACGTCGAGGCGCTCGCGGCCGAGGCGCTCACCCGCCGCTGCCAGGGCCTGCTCTCCACGGTCGACCTCGAGCCGCTCCAGGATCTCGTGCTCGCGACCTTCTGCGAGGTGGCCGGCGCGCGGAGCGCGGCCCTCTGGGTTCGTGGCGAGCGCGGCTCGCTCGTCCTGCGCGTCCATCGCGGCCTGCGCGACCGCGAGGAGTTGCCCGAGGAGATCGACCCGCGCGCCGGCCCGCTCGCCTCGCGCATCGAGGGCGGGGTACCCTTCCCGCGCGGACCGGACGGGAACGACTTCTACGCGCCGCTCGTCACGGACGGCGCCGCGGTCGGGCTCATCCTGCTCGCCGACGGCAAGGGGCCCTTCGGCGCCCGGTCGCTCGCCGCGGCGCGGGCGATCGCCGCCGTGGCCGCCGTCGCGCTGCGCAACGCGGGCCGCTTCGCCGACCTCGAGCGGGGCGGCCTGCACGAGCGAAGCTCGCCCGCCTACAACCTCTCCTACTTCATCGACTACGCGGGCAAGGAGCTGTACAAGGCGCAGCGATACGGGCGGCAGTTCTCGATCGTCGCGATCCGGATCGAGAACCTCGAGGCCCTGCGAACGCGAGAGGACGGCGACCCACAACGGAGGGTGGTCGATTCGCTCGCGGCCCTGGTGCGCGACGCCGACATCCTCGCCAGGGTCTCCGACGCCGAGCTGTACGTCCTGCTCCCGGAGACGGATCGTTTCGGCGCGATGACGTTCGAGCGGCGCGCCCTAGCCCTGGGCAGCCAGGAGGAGGCCGCCGGCGCAGCAGGGTGGGTCCTCGCCCTCGGCGGCGCCACGTTCCCCGCGGACGGCGAGAACTTCGATGCCTTGCTCGACTGCTGCCGGCGGCGGATGGACGAGGCCCGCCACACGTTGCGCCGCGCACTCCATTTGGAGGGCCTCGGCTTCTGGGAGACCGTCGACGCCCTGTTGGGATCGGTTCTGCCGGCGACCGGCGGAGCACACGGGGCGGCCAGCCGGATCCTCCCCTCCGCCCCGAGCCAGTTCGAGGCGCTGCAGCGCGAGCTCGGTCGCGAGCTCTCCCGCGACCCGCGATCGCGCGGTCTCGTCTACGTGGGCACCTCCCAGGTTACCCCCGAGCTTCCGATCATCGGCCTGTTGCCGGCCGGCGAGGTCGGCCACCGCGTCTACGTCTTCGGCCGCCGCGGGAGTCCTCCCCTCCATCCAGCGGTGACGCCGGTCTACTTCGACGCGACGCCCGTCGCCGGCGGACGGGCCGCGCACGAGCACGACTTCGCCCTCTACCTCGCCGAGCACGCCGCCTACGCTTTCCTCCGCCGCCCCGGGAGCCCCAGCTTCCATTCGAGTGATCGGCTGCTCGTCGATCATCTGGTCGGCGGCCTGCAGCGCGCTTACGACCTGCAACCCTACTGACCTTCGATGGGCCGCCACGTCCTCATCGCCGATCCCGACCCCGCGACCGCACGGCTGCTCGCGCCCGCCCTCCGCCATCGCGGCCACCAGGTCTCGGCCGTCCGGTCGGGGCCGCGGGCACTGGAGACCTGCGTCCTCCGGCCTCCGGACCTCGTCCTCTTCGACGCCGCCTGCCCGTTGCTCGACGCCCAGACCTTCCGCCAGATCCTGCGATCGAACCCGCACACCGCGCCGATCCCGATCCTGGTGACCGGCGGCGCGGAGAGCGCCGCGCTGCCCGCCTCGCGCGAGGGGTTCCTGCAGAAGCCGTTCAACATCGACGAGGTCGTCGCCCGGATCGACCAGACCTTCCGGCGCCTCGACGCCGCCCGTGAGACCCAGCGCGGCGACCGCGGCCTGGAGGGCGCGCTCGGACAACTCGGCGTCCCCGACTTGCTCCAGGTGCTCGGCCAGAACCGGAACAGCGGGGTACTGCGGCTCACCGGCCCCCGGGGCAGCGCGTCCATCCGGCTCTCGGGCGGCGCGATCGCCGAGGCGTCCGGCGAGAACGTCTCGGGCCTCAAGGCCCTCTTTCGCCTGCTCCAATGGCGCGAGGGCCTCTTCGCCTTCCAGCCCGGCGAGTCACCGGATCCCGGCGACATCGCCCGTCCGGTGGAGGATGTGCTCCTGGAGGGGCTCCGGCAGGCCGACGAGCTTCCGGGGCTTCTCGCCGCCCTGCCCGGCGCCTCCGTCCGCTTCGCCCTCTCGCCGAGCGCGGCGCTCGAAGGGGAGCGGGACCGGGCGACCGCCGAGGTCCTTTCGCTGCTCCGATCCGGCGCTACGGTCGGGGAGGTGCTCGACCGCTCGCGCACGACGGACCACGCGGCCGCCCAGGCGATGCTCCGGCTCCTGCGCAAGCGGCTGCTGGTGCCGGCCGCCGGGGAGCCGGCGGCGGCGAGGGAGGCGCGCCAACTCGTCCCCACGGGCGGCTCCCACGCCCTGCGCGCCCGCGTCCATCAGATCGGCAGAGGGGACGGGGGGAGGACGCGGGGCAAGATCCTCCTCGCCGCGGTGGAGGACGAGCTGCCCCCCTTCGTGGAGCGCCTCTCGCGGGTCCCCGAGGTCCGCCTGGACGCGACCCTGCTGCGGGCGGCGGCGCCGCTCGGCTTCGGCACGCTCGGCGCGGTCGAGATCGACGAGGACCTGCGCATCGACCTCCTGCTCCTGCCGGCCGGCGACGCGGCGAGCCCGCTATGGCAGCCGTTCGCCTCGCGGGCCCTGGGGGCGATCGTCCTGCTCGCGGGGGCGACCGACTCGGGGGCGCTCGCCCTCGTCCGCTTCCTGTGCGAGGAACAGGCCCTGCCGGTCGTGCTGCCTGGGCTGTCGGCGCTGCCGTTCGCCCTCGCGGAGGTGAAGCACGCACCCGCCCCGACCGGCGCAGACCCGTGGGACGCGCTCCACGAGCTGCTCGCGCTCGTGACCCGCAACCCGGCGAAGCCGGTGGTCTGACGGCGACCGCCGATCACGGTGAGGCCGCCGCCCTGGGCACCTGCCACATCTACCGGTGGGCGTTCACCGCTGTTGCAGCGGCGGCGGCTGGCGCGGAGGGCTCGGCTGGGGAAGCAGCGTCTCGATCCGGAGGAGGGCCTCGCGCAGGCGGCGCTCGATCCGCTCGGGGACGAAGCGCTCCAGGTGATCGCAGTTCACCACCGTCTCCAGCTCGACCGCCGATCGTCCGATCCGCTCGGGCTGCTCGGCGACGAGCGGGACGATGGCCGCGGCCTCGCGACCGAGGCCGGCGGCCTGGGCCTGCAGGAGCCGGCACTCGGCGTAGCCGAGCTGGCGCGCGGCGGCGTCCGGGGCGGAGAGGTCGTGCGCGATGGCCTGGAGCTGCCCGGGGCGGAGCGAGGAGGCCAGCTCGGTCGCCGAGGCGCCGACCGTGGCGGAGAGCAGCACCGCCTCGTCGTGGCTCACGCGCCGCCCGCAGGCGGCGAGGGCCGCGAGCGAGGCGAGGACGAGCGCCCATCGACGGGTGGCGGCGATCGACGTCGCTCGCAAATCCCCCCCGCCCGTGGCCCGGGAGACCGTCTCTCCCGCGAGCACGCGCGGGGCCGTCCAAGCCGTCTCGCCGAACGAGGGAGAGGGGGTAAGTTGGCCGCGGTCAACGCCGCTCACGATGCAGCACCTCCGGAATCACCTCGCCCCGCCAGAGATCGGCCGGCCGCTCGCGCCGGCGGATCCTCCAGAAGCGCCGGCCGCTGACGAGGACCTCGGGGGGACGGGGACGAGAATTATAGTTGCTCGCCATGGAGAAGCCATAGGCCCCGGCGGCCCTCACCGCCCAGAGGCTTCCGGCCGGCAGGTCGGGAACGCGGGCTCGCCGCCGAAGCGCATCGGCGCTCTCGCAGACCGGCCCCACGACGTCGAGAGTGACCGACCCGGCCGCGGGAGGCCCAACCGGCTCGATCGCGTGGACCGCCCCGTAGAGCGCCGGCCGCAGCAAGTCGTTCATCCCAGCGTCGACCACGGCGAAGGCGCGCGCCGACCCGCGCTTGCGGTAGAGCAGGCGCGTGACGAGGACGCCCGCGTTCGCGGCGATCACCCGCCCGGGCTCGACGACGAGCCGGAGCTTCGACGGTCCCAGCCCGCGCCGCAGCGCGAGGGCCCAGGCCGCGGGCGTGGGCGGCCGCTCGCGCCCGTAAGCGACGCCGAGGCCGCCCCCGAGGTCGACGTGCTCGATCGGGTGGCCGTCTCGTTCGAGTGCCGCGAGCAGACCTCGCAGCCGCCCAGCCGCGGCGGCGAAGGGCGCGACCGAGACGATCTGCGAGCCGACGTGGCACGTGATCCCCGCGAGCCGCACGCCGGGCAGCCTCGCCGCGTCGCGGCAGATCCGCCGGGCGCGCGCGAGGGGGACGCCGAACTTGCTCTCCGGGAGCGCCGTCGCGACGTGGGGATGGGTATGCGCCTGAACGCCGGGGTTGACGCGCAGCGCGACCGCCGCGCGCCGGCGCATCCGCGTCGCGACCCGCGAGATCACGGAGAGCTCCTCCTCGCTCTCGGCGTTGAGGCAGAGGATCCCTTCGCGCAGCGCGAGGGCGATCTCGTCCTCCGTCTTGCCCACCCCGGAGAAGACGACGCGGGCCGGGTCGCCGCCCGCCGCGAGCACCCGCGAGAGCTCGCCGCCCGAGACCACGTCGAAGCCGGACCCGAGCCCAGAGAGGAGCGCGAGCACCGCGAGGTTGCCGCAGGCCTTGACCGAATAGCAGACGAGGTGGGGCGCCTTCCCGAGGGCCCGGTCGACCGCGGTGAAGCCCTCCTCGAATGCGGCGCGGCTGTAGACATAGGCCGGCGTCCCGACCTCCCCGGCAATCCGCCGGAGCGGGACCCCCTCGCAATACAACTCTCCGCGGTGGCGGGCGAACGGGCGCACGGATTACTGCGCCCCCGCCGGGCAATCGAAGCAGCCGCCGTCGGGAAACGAGAGCCCGGCGCCCGCGTCGGCCGGGGAAGACGAGGCGGCCGCCCCCGGCGCGAGCGGCGGCGGATGCGGCAGCGCCTTGATCCCGCAGGCGGCCGCCTCGAGCACGGCCAGCGCGACGAGCCAGCCGCTCCTAATACTTGACCCCGAGCAGCACCCGGATGGCCTGCGCCACGCCCGGGTTCACGAAGCCCCCGAGGGCGCCAGGGACGACCTCGCCCAGGCCAGCGAAGGGGAGCAGGATCCCGTAGTCGAGCGTCGCGACGAAGCCGTCGTCGGTCAGGTAGTGGATGCCCGCGTCGCCCTCGACGCCGAGCGGCCGGTGGCCGCCCGGCGTGTTGTCGGCCTGGAACGCCTGCGAGTAGATGACCCCCAGCGAGACGTCGAGCCCCTCGGTCAGGTTGTACTTGATCGACGGCTTGCCGTACCACGCGCTCGTCACCCCGCCGATGATCTCGCGCCAGAGGATCATGTCCACGTGGTAGTCGCGGTTGAACGTGAAGTTCGTGATCGCGTTCTGCGGGCAGAGGCCGGCGCCGGTCGGACAGTAGAACTGCGGGCCGTCGATCACCCCCGCCTGCGGCGCGTTCGAGACGGAGCCGCGCTCCGGGTGGTTGCCGAATCCGGGCTCCTGGCCTGGGCTCGCGAGCCCGCCCTCGAGGCCGAGGGTCAGCGAACCATCGGAGAGGAAGTGGTACTCGCTCTGGAACGCGCCGCCATACTGGCTCACGTAGATCGGGTGGACGACGTCCGCCGAGTCCTCGTAGTCGAAGTTGCCGTTGACGTAGACCGCCTCCGCCTCGAAACGCGCACGCTTGGTCTGCCAGCGGAACCAGGCGTCCGGGACGAAGAAGTTCGCGTTGCGCGCGTCGATCATGCCCGGCGGGAGGGAGAGGCCCCCGTTGGCCGCCGGCGTGTTGGGCGGGGCGTACACCCCCGCCGTCGTCTGGTTGTACACCGCCTGCTGCGCCGGGTTGCTGCCGTAGCCGAGCGCGTCGTGGTCCTGGTTGCGGTAGGTGAAGTAGAGGCCGTAGTTCGTGGACGACTTCCCGTCGTCGAGCTTCTTGTGCAGCTCCTCGTCCGTGTCCTTCCGGGCGGCGACGATCGAGTACTCGTAGCTCCCGAGCGCGTGGTCGATCGCGATCGGCTGCCCGAGCGGGTCGTTCGTGTAGATGTTGTAGAGCGGCCCGGCGGTGACGAAGTCGATCATCGGGATCAGGTAGAAACCCATGATCTTGCCGATGAAGAGGATCCGGTCGACGGTGTTGCCGTAGTCGCAGTCGAGGCAGTTGCCGTCGTTGTAATTCATCCCCAACCCCCAGTGGTTGCCCATCCGGCCGAGCCGCAGCTCACCGATCGGGGTCGTGATCTCGGCCCAGGCGCGCTTGGCCTCGATGCTCGACGGATAGAGCCCCTGCACCTGGTTCGGCGGCACCTGCGAGCCGGAGAAGGCCGTCGTCGGCCCGTACGACGAGGGATACGTCTGCCCTGCCGCGAGGTCGCCGTACCCGCCCGCGGGCGTGCTTCCGAGCACGAGGTTATCGAAGACGTCGATCTGAGACCGGATTCGGATCCCCTCGCTCACGTTGATCGTCGGCTCCACCCGGAAGCGCATGTCCGAGGAGAGCATCGTCTTGCCGTCCGTGTTCACATACTGCTTCGGGAAGAAGTAATAGCCGCGCGGATCCGGGCTCGTCCAGCCCAGCCAGAGGTTCTCGTAGAGGTTCGGCCGCAAGCGGAAGTAGCCGTCCAGCTCCAGGAGCTGCAAATGCGGCTTCTGCGCCGGGATCTGCTCGAACTCCTGCGGCGTCACGCCCGAGGAGGCCATCTCCGCGCGCATCTCGTCCCGTAGCTCGTCCTTCGCGCGCCGGATGCGGGCGTCCGTGTCCGCCTGCGTCTCGCGCAGGATCTGGGCTCGCAGCGCGGCGTCGTGACGCCGGAGCTCGGCGGGCGTGAGGACGGGCGACGCCCCGCCGGACGGCGTGCCGCCGTCGGTCTCCGCCCGCGCCGCGAGCGGGAAGGCGACGAGCGCCAAAATGAAGGAAACGGTGAACCGCATGACCCCTCCGGGTTCCGGGGGACTTTCGAGCTACCATCCGGACGCCCCACGAGTCAAAGGGAATACGCTGGCCCCTGATCCGTCGAGAAGGGCGCACCTACTTCGTTGCTCCGTCGCTGCGGTCCTCACCGTACCGAACATCGTACCGTTCCGGTCCTCGCTCCGTCTGCCCTGGGGCCAAGAGCGAAGCTGGGGATCTGCACCCTTCTCGCCGGCCAGGGCCGCGCCCCACACAGGGTTGGCTTCTTACGGACGGATTAGGGGCTGGCCCCCACTGGAGCATGCCGCAGTGGACGGGAACGGGAACGGCTCCTGCCGCGAATCCGGAGGTCCGTCACCGCCTCCGCGCTCCCGGGGCGCGCTGCTGTAACCGTTCACCGCGCGGCAAGGCAAGGCGGAGCGCTCTTGATCTTCCTGCGCGGCGAAGGCAGGCTTATGGAGAACAGCCAACGGGAGGTTCCTCGTGATGCGGTCGGTCATGTCGGTGGTCGGGTTCATGGCGCTCGCGCTCGCCGCGGGCTGCAACGGCCACAGCCAGTTCTGCTCGGAGATGCAGGGCTTCGCTTCGAAGAGCCAGGCATGCGGGTTCCAGCCGTCGAGCCTCACGCCATCGCAGAGCAGTTGCGACTCGGAGTTCGGCAAGTGTTCGGGGGCCGATCAGGCGAAGCTCGAATCGTTCGCGAGCTGCGTGAACGCCCTGCCGGCGTGCACGATGGCGACGTACACGCGGTGGGAGGAATCCCTCGCGGCGTGCACCAACGCGCTCCAGGGCATCGCCGCGGCCTGCCCACTCGCCTTCACCAGCGTCGCCGGCGGGACATCGGGGGGCACGAGCGGCGGGACATCGGGGAGCAGCTCGGGCGGCGCGTGCGCGACGCCGGGGGCGATCACCGGCAAGTGGAAGCTCCAGCGCATCACCTGCGACGGCCAGCCAGCCCCCACGGACATGGCGGCGATCGAGAACAACGACATCGCGGACTTCGGATCGGGCGGCGGCACCGTCACCTCGTCGGCCTCGATCGTGGGAATGGGGTCGCCGTGCACGATGACGTTCACCGACACGGCGACGTACTCCTCCGGGACGGTCACCTTCTCGTCGGCCGGCCCGCCGTCCTGCTCGGCGGGCTGCGGTTCGGTCTGCGGATCCATGCCCTCCGACGCCTGGGGCGGCTCCGCCCCGTGGAGCTACCAACTGACGGGCGCGGGCTGCCAGACGCTCGTCCTCACCTCGACCCAGTCCTTCGACGCCGGCAGCCAGCAGTGCCCGGCGCCCTGGTCCTACACCTTCGTCCCGACCACGCAGAGCACCGGCACGACGGGCGGCGGCTCCTGCGCCGGGGCGACGGTGTCGATCCAGGTCTCCGGCGCCGGCGTCGACGGGACGGTGACCTGCCTGAGCGGCTACTCCTCCCAGGGCCAGATCACGTTGCAGGGGACCGTGATGGGCTCGTCGCAGGCGTTCGGCAGCCTGATGATCTCCCTCCAGCCCGACGCCCAATCGACGGCCTGCCCCACCGGCCCGGATTCGAGTTGGACCCTCGCCTGCGGGTCGGGGAGCTGCCCCGGGGCCGATGACTGCGGATGCGCCCAGGTGGTCTTCGCCGGGGCCTCCGGCCAGCTCGTGGCCCCTTACCCCGGGATCGGCGCCAAGAGCTGCCAGACGGCCGGGTCGCTCGTGATCAACCAGTGGCCGGAGGCCGGCGCCACGAGCCCCACGATGAGTCTCACCCTCACGGCGGTGACCGCCGCGTCGCAGTCGGGCTCGGGCTCGGTCTCGATTTCGGGGACCGCGACCCAGGTGCCGATCACGGCGGAGTGACACGCCGGGGATCCGCGCGAACACTCGAGGGCGGGCTCCCACGCGGGCGGAGGTGTGAACGGAGGGGCACGGCGCCCCCGCGCGCGGCGCGCCGTGGTTAGCTTGCCCTCCGTGGTCCCGCGAGCGCCCGAGAACCTCTCCGCGCTGCCCCTGCGGGATCTCCTCGCCCGGATCGAGGACCGTGCTGGGCGGCTCGCACGGCGCGAGGTCGAGCTGGCCCGGGTGGAGCTGCGGCAGAACGCGGTCGCGGAGCTGGGCTCGGCGAAGGCGCTCGGCGCCGCGGGCTTGCTCGGCTGGTCGGCGGCTACGCTCCTGCTCGCCGCCGGCGCGATGGCCCTCGCCCTCGCCGTCTCGGCCTGGGCCGCCTGCCTGATCGTCTCGGGCGCGACCGTCCTCGCCGCCTCCCTGCTCGCCGCGATCGGCTGGCGGCGGCGGGCCCGCCGCCCGCTCGTCGAGACGCGCGGCGCGCTCGCCGAGCAGGTCCGCTGGCTGCGGCAGAGGCTTTCTCGATGAATGGCCCGGACGCCCACGCCGCCGCCGACGAGGTCCACGGCCTCTGGCGCGAGCTGTCCGAGCTGCTCGTCGAGTTGGACCGGCGCCGCCGCGACGCCCTCGACCTCGGCCGCCAGCTCCGGCGCCACAAGCTGCTCGCCGTCGCGGGCGGCGCGCTCCTCGTCGGCCTCTACGCGCTCCTCTTTCGCCGCCGCCGTCCCATCGTCGTGGTCGTCCGCCCCCGCCCCCGCCTCCTGCTCGGCCGCTGACGCGGCGTCGCGCGGTCGGGTTGCGGGGCCTCGCCGCCGTCGTTACCAAAGGGGGGCCGCCCGACACCAGAAGGCGGTCCCATCATGAGCGCATCCGTGATCGCCGAGCCCCTCGCGGCCCCCACCGGCCACGCGCCGGTCCACACCTCCGTCGCCTTCCCCCGCGACACCCTCTTCGGGGCGGCGACGCCGGGGAAGATCGCCATGTGGATCTTCCTCGTCTCGGACGCCCTCTCCTTCTCGGGCCTGCTCATCGGCTACGGGATCCTGCGCGGCGGCAGCACCGTCTGGCGCCACCCCGGGGAGCCCGCGCTGGGCGTCAACTTCACCGCCTTCCTGACGTTCCTGCTCATCTGCTCGTCGGTCTCGATGGTGATGGCCTACTCGGCGGCGCTCGCCGGCGACCGGAAGAAGACCGCGCTCTGGCTCGCCCTCACGATCCTCGGGGGCCTCGGCTTCCTCGCGGGCCAGATGCACGAGTACTTCGGCTTCTTCCCGGGCTTCCCGACCCACCCGCTGCGCGGCCTCGTGGGCGAGGGGCTCATCCCCGGCCATTCGGCGTACGCGAGCACATTCTACCTGACGACCGGCTTCCACGGCTGCCACGTGCTCGCGGGCGTCGTCTACCTCTCGACCGTCCTCGCCCGCGTCCTCTCCGGCAAGCTCGACGGGCGGCCGGGGGCGGTCGAGCTGGCCGGCCTCTTCTGGCACTTCGTCGACCTCGTCTGGATCCTCGTCTTCACCCTCATCTATCTCATCCCCTGAATGGAGCGCGCGATGGCTTCCCACGCGACCACGAGAGCCTACCTCGGCGTCTTCGCCGCCCTCGCCGTCCTCACGGTCCTGGAGGTCGCCGCGGTGAAGACGGGCCTGCCGAAGAGGACGCTCGTCCTCCTCCTCGTCTCCCTGGCGGTCACCAAGGCCGTCCTGGTCGCGCTCTTCTTCATGCACCTGCGCTGGGAGACGCGGGTGCTGCGCTGGATGGTCGCGGTCCCCCTGGCGACCCCCGCCGTCTACGGGGTCGTGCTGATCGCGGCGACGATCGCGAAGAGGATGCCCGCGTGACCGCCTCGTTCGCCGCGGCCCTCGTCCTCCTCCTCCCCGCGACCGCGCTTTGCTGTCCCTACTGCGCCGCGCGCGGACTCTCCGGAGCGAGGATGGCCGTGCTCGCGGGATTCCTGCTGGTCCCGTACCTCGTCGGCGCGGCGCTCGTCTCCTTCGTGCGCCGAATCTCGGCGGACGAGGGCGCACCGGCCGCACCGCCCGCCTCCCGCCCATGACCGCCGTGCACGAGGTCCTGCCCTATCCCCACCTGCGCGCCCGCGAGGAGAACACCGCGCGCCTCGGGATGTACGTCTTCCTCGGCTCGTGGGCGATGCTCTTCGGGGGTCTCTTCTTCGCCTATGGCAGCCTCCGGGTCGCGGCGGCGGCCTGGCCGCCCGCAGGGACGCCGAGACTCCCGATCGGCCTGCCGCTCGCGAGCACGGGCCTGCTCGCGCTCTCCAGCGTCGCCCTCCACCTCGCCCTCGGGCGGATCGAGGAGGGCGCCGGCGGTCTCCGGCCGATCCTCCTCTCCCTCTCGAGCGGGGTCGCGTTCCTCCTCGTCCAGAGCACCCTCTGGGTCCTCGTCTGGCAGAGCGGGCTCGTGCCCTCCGCCGGGCAATACGCCTCCGTCTTCTGGGAGCTGACCGCCTTCCACGGCCTCCACGTCCTCGTCGGCATCTTTGCCCTCGCCGTCCTCGCCGTCCGCGCCGCGCGCGGCCGGTACGGCCCGGCCCGCCACCTCGCGGTGCGGCTGTGGGCCATGTACTGGGACTTCGTCGGCGTCGTCTGGCTGCTCATCTTTCTCTCCGTCTTCGCCGTCTAGGAGGCTGGTGTGAAACGGACACAATTAGAAAAACACCCCCCTTGGAGCATGCCATTCGCCTCTCCAGACTGGGGTACGAATGCCTTCTCCAAGGTCTCTTCCAGTTTCACACCAGCCTCCTAGACCATGTCCCTCTCCCGCGCCTCCCTCCTCGCCGTCTTCACCTCCGCCTGCGGGGGTTCCTTCGACAAGCCCATGACGCTGGGCGGCGTCACCATCCCGGCCGAGCGGCTCAACCGCGGCAAGGCCGCCTACACCCAGTACTGCCGCGCCTGCCACGGCGACCACGGCGACGGGACCGGGCCCGCCTCCTACGGCCTGCGCCCGCCCCCGCGCGACTTCACCGCCGGGACGTTCAAGTTCGCCCACGTCTCCTCCGGGCAGCTCCCGACCGACGCCGACTTCGTCCGGATCGTCAAGGGTGGGCTGCACGGCACGGCGATGCTCGCCTGGGACGTGCCCGACGCGACACTCCTGGACATCATCCAGTACGTGAAGACCTTCTCGCCGCGCTGGAAGACCGAGACGCCGGGGACGCCAATCACCCCAGGCCCTGATCCCTGGGGTCCGGCGAGGAAGGCGGAGGCCGTCGCCCGGGGCGCCAAGCTCTACCACGGCCTCGCGCAGTGCCTGCAATGCCACGCCGCCTACGAGACGCGCGCGCAGATCTACGCGGACAGCAAGGAGCTGACCGGGAACGGGACGACAGAGCTCCGGGCGAATCCGTACGAGCCGGAGCTGAAGGAGAGCGATTACGCGGACCGGCACTACCCGCCGAACCCGGACGGGACCTACCCGAAGCTCAAGCTCCTCCCCCCTGACTTCCTCCTGAACGACGCCCGCTCGGGCTCGCGCGTCACGGACCTCTACCTGACCATCGCCTCGGGCGTCGGCGGGACGGCCATGCCCAGTTGGAAGCTGTCGCTGCCCGAGGCCGACCTCTGGGCGCTCGCCTACTACGTCCGATCGCTCGTCGAGATGAAGGACACCCCGCGGGCCGAGGCGCTGCGCCAGGCCCTCGCGAGCCAGCCGCCCTGGAAGCCGCCCGCGGAGGTAACCGCGGCGACCGGCGGGACGTGATCGACGACTTGCGGGAGTGGGCGTGCCGCGCGAACGTTCGGGGAGAGAGCGCCGCGAACACGAGATAGGGGGGTCGGCGATGATGGGCCGCGCTGCCCTCCCCTCGCCTGATCCGCCGGCGAAACGCCCCGCCCCGCGCGGGCCCCTGGGGAAGAGGCTGGCGGTCACGCCCGCGCGCGCTTCTCGTGCTTCGAGAGCAGCGGGCGCAGGTAGCGGCCGGTGTGCGAGGCCGCGACGCGCGCGACTTCCTCCGGCGACCCCTCGGCGACGATCCGCCCGCCGCCCTCGCCGCCCTCGGGGCCGAGGTCGATCACGTGATCGGCGCACTTCACCACGTCTAGGTTGTGCTCGATGACGACCACCGTGTTGCCCGCGTCGACGAGCCGGTCGAGGACGGCGAGGAGCTTCCGTTCGTCCTCGAAGTGGAGGCCGGTCGTCGGCTCGTCGAGGACGTAGAGCGTCCTCCCCGTCGCGCGGCGGGCCAGCTCGCGGGAGAGCTTGATCCGCTGCGCCTCGCCCCCGGAGAGCTGGGGTGAGGGCTGGCCGAGGCGCAGGTAGCCGAGTCCCACGTCATCGAGCGTCTTGAGGATCTCGACGATGGAGGCGTGCACGGAGAAGTGCGCCATCGCCTCGCGCACGCTCATCTCCAGCACCTCGGCGATGGTCTTCCCCTTATGGCGCACCCGCAGCGTCGCGTCGTTGAAGCGCCTGCCGTGGCACGCCTCGCAGGGGACGTAGACGTCCGGGAGGAAGTGCATCTCGACGAGCACGACGCCCGCCCCCTCGCACGCCTCGCAGCGGCCGCCCTTCAGGTTGAAGCTGAAGCGGCCGGGCGCGTAGCCGAAGGCGCGCGCCTCCGGGACGCCCGCGAAGAGGCCGCGGACGAGGTCGAAGACCTTGGTATACGTGGCCGGGTTGCTGCGAGGCGTCCGGCCGATGGGCTGCTGGTCGATGGCGATGACCTTGTCGAGCTGGTCGATCCCGTCGATCCCCGCGTGCCGGCCGGGGCTCGTCCGCGCGCCGTGGAGCACGCGCTCAAGCGCGGGGCGGAGGATCTCGCCCACGAGCGTGCTCTTGCCCGCGCCGGAGACGCCGGTGACCGCGACGAAGACGCCGAGCGGGAAGGCGACGTCGATCGACTTCAGGTTGTTCTCGGAGGCGCCCCGCACGACGAGCCGGCCGCGGGACGGGCGGCGGCGCGGCGGGACGGAGATCTCTCGGCGGCCGGAGAGGTAGGCGCCGGTCAGGGATCGCGCCGCCGCGGCGAGGTCGGGGGCGGTCCCCTGCGCGACGATCTCGCCCCCCTGCTCGCCCGCGCCAGGGCCGAAGTCCACGAGCCAATCGGCCTCCTCCATCGTCTCGCGATCGTGCTCGACGACGATCACCGTGTTGCCGAGGTCGCGCAGCCGCTCCAGCGTCGCGAGGAGCTTCCGGTTGTCACGCTGGTGGAGGCCGATGGACGGCTCGTCGAGGATGTAGATCACCCCGGTCAGCTCCGAGCCAATCTGCGAGGCGAGCCGGATGCGCTGGCCCTCGCCGCCGGAGAGCGAGGGGCCGGCCCGGTCGAGGGTCAGGTACGAGAGACCCACATCCACGAGGAAGCCGAGGCGGCCGCCGATCTCCTTGAGCAGCTCGGTGGCGATCGTTCGATCGTGCTCGGAGAGCGGCAGCGTCTTCAGGAAGGCGGCGGCCTCGCCGATGGTGAGGGCGCAGAGATCGACGATGGACTTGCCGCCGACCTCGACCGCGCGGGAGGTGGGGTTCAACCGGGCGCCGCCGCAGGCGAGGCAGGGCTTGTTCGAGAGGTAGCGCTGGTAGTAGCGGCGCATCGTCTCGCTCTGCGTCTGCTTGAAGCGGCGCATCAGGTGTGGCAGGAGCCCCTCCCACGCCCGGCGGTAGCGGCGCGTCTCACCCTCCTCCTCCCAGCGGAACTCGATCTCCGCGCCGCCGCCGCCGTTCAGGAGGAAGTCGCGCTGCCGGGCCGGGAGCTCGCGCCAGGGACGGTCGAGGTCCACCCCGCCCGCGCGCGACAGCTCCTCGACGAGGTCGGCGGTCCAGCCGGAGCCGCGGGTGACGCCCGCAGCCCAGACCTCGATGGCCCCCTCGCGGATGGAGAGCGACGGGTCGGGGACGACGAGATCCGGATCCATCTCCGGGCGCGTGCCGAGCCCCTGGCACTCCGGGCACATGCCGGCCGGGTTGTTGAAGGAGAAGTTCTGCGGCGTCGGCTCGTCGAACGAAAGGCCGCAGGGAATGCAGGCGAGCTTCTCGGAGAAGACGCGATCGGCGTTCCGATCGCCGTCGGGCGCGGCGAGGATCAGGACGCCGTCCCCCTCGCGAAGCGCCGTCTCGACCGAGTCGATCAGGCGCGGGCCCAGGTCGGGGCGGACCGCGAGCCGATCGACGACGATCTCGATGTCGTGCTTGGTCTTCTTGTCGAGGTGGAGGCGCGCGCGGCCCTCGAGGCCGTGGAGGACGCCGTCGATGCGGACGCGCGAGAAGCCGCGTTTGGCCGCGTCATCGAGGATGTCGCGGTGCTCGCCCTTGCGGTCGCGCACGAGCGGGGCGAGGAGCAGCAGGCGCGTGCCGGCGGGACGGCGGAGGATCTCCTCGGCGATCTGCTGGGCGGTCTGCTTGCCCACCCGGGCGCCGCAGCGGGGGCAGTGCTGGACACCGAGCGAGGCGTACAGGACCCGCAGGTAGTCGTGGACCTCGGTGATGGTGCCGACGGTCGAGCGCGGGTTGTTGCTCGCCGCCTTCTGCTCGATGGAGATGGCCGGCGAGAGGCCGCGGATGGTGTCGAAGCGGGGCTTCTCCATCTGGCCCAGGAACTGGCGGGCGTAGCTGGAGAGCGACTCGACGTAACGGCGCTGCCCCTCGGCGTAGAGCGTATCGAAGGCGAGGGAGGACTTGCCCGATCCGGAGACGCCCGTGAAGACGATCAGCCTCCGCTTGGGGATGTCGAGCGAGACGTCCTTCAGGTTGTGCTCGCGCGCCCCGCGGATCTGGATCGTTTCGGCCTCGACCACCATGGAGACGACGGACCCTATACGGCCCGTCACGGCGCCGCAACTGAACCCGGCCTCCCCTGATCCATCGATTCGGAGTGGGGGCGGGCTGATCGGAAGCGTGGGTTCGCGAGACGGGGTCCGCGAGAAGCGATCGCCGCCCGCGCACGCGCACGGGGCGTCTCCCACGCCGGACGTTGCCCGCGGGCGGCTTCGACTGTTACATCGGCCCATGGCCGTCTTGTTCGACGCACGCGGGGCCTTGCGGCTCGCGATCTCCCTGGCCGCCCTGGAGACGGGCGAGCGTCCAGCGCGCGGCGAACGGCTGCTGCGGGTCGTCGCGAGCTCGCGGCCCGCCTCAAGCTCGTTGTTGCTGCGGAAGCTGCGCCGAGCTCCGCCTGGGTTGGTTGTTGCGAAAAATGCGGCCCGACTGCCGGGGACACACTGCGACCAGACCGTCGCGAAACTACGCGGGAGCCAACACCGCATCGGGAAGTCCAAAGGACGTACGCCGGTGATGACCGGATGCGGGAAGTCAGACAGCCCCGTAGTAGCGAGGAAGTCGCCGAACGAAGCCGGGGAACTGGCGGAGGAGGCGATGGAGCCTCAAGGAGGCTGGTCGAGGGGAACTCGCCCGAACGCAACATGCCCCGGCCGCAGCGCCGGATCGGCATGCTCAGCGCGATCGAGCGGCTACGTCAAGCAGGCAACAACGCCTGGCGTCGAGCACCCAAGGCAAGAGCCGGATGCGGTAATGCCGCACGTCCGGATCCGTGGAGGGGGTGGCCGGCGACGGCCATCCCTACTCCGATCCGCCCCCGCGAGCTTCTCGGCGGCGCGCCGGGCGGTCTTCACTCGGTCGCCGGCGCGCACCGGGATGAGCGAGGGCGCGACGACGTCACAGGGGATCTTCATCGCCGCGAGCGGACGGGGGACCTCGTACCCGCAGGCTCCCCGCCTCGTAGCAAGCGCGGACATCCCCCTCCTTCTTGAGCCGGCCGAAGAAGCGCTTCAGTTCGAGCGCATCGTTCCGGAACTTCACCGTCGGCCGAGCCTCGCGGTCATTCACGAGCACCGAGAGGGAGATCGACTCCTTATGAACGTCCATTCCGACCCAGAGCGTTGTAGTAGTTTTCATTCGACCGGCTCCTCGTTTGCGGCTCTGGCCGGCGATGTCGAGGTTAACCCGCGATGAACGAGCGGGCCGGTCGTTCCATACTGTCGAACCCGCGGCCGATCGACGATCAAAGGCGATCGGAAGAAAGTCCTGCGCTTCGGCTCTCTCGAACGCGGCAATCGACCCGTGAGCCCGTCTTATTCACGGTACGGCGTAGCGAGGCGTTCGAGACCGCGAGCCGAGAAGGGCAAGCGAGAGCGACGACCGACGAGGCGTCGCGTAAAGCACCTCTCTCCAAGTCGTTTGGAGGGTGGCAAGCCCCCCCGCCGCGCTCGGCGGCGCCGTGCAGTACGACGGCCGATCGAGCGACGCCCGCGAACGAGCGAAGGGCGCTCTCGATCGACGAAGCGTCGCCTCCATCGGGACTCGCGAGCGCGACGATTGGCCCGCGAGCCGCGGCGATCGATCTCTCGTCGCGCCCGACGGCGCCGTGCAGCGCGATGGCCGATCGATCGTCAGCCGCGATCGGCCAAAGAGCGGCGACGTTCGGTGTCGCATCGCGCGCTCTGCGCCTCTTGGCCGCGACATCGAACCCTTCAGCGGCGATGAACGATCCGTCATCGCGCACGATTGCGCCCGATCGCGCGACGAACGGTCGAGGGCAGGTCTCGATCGCGCGAAGAGCGCCGACAAGAGATCGAATCAGAGCTCGCGATCGATCGATGTCACGAGACAAACGATCGAGCAGCCGCGACCCATCGTCGAAGAGCGCCGACAAGAGATCGATCAGAGCCCGCGATCGATCGATGTCACGGGACAAACGATCGAGCAGCCGCGACCCATCGTCGAAGAGCGCCGACAAGAGATCGATCAGAACTCGCGATCGATCGATGTCACGGGACAAACGATCGAGCAGCCGCGACCCATCGTCGAAGAGCGGCGACAAGAGAGCGATCAGAGCTCGCGATCGATCGATGTCGCGGGACAAACGATCGAGCAGCCGCGACCCATCATCGAAGAGCGCCGACAAGAGAGCGATCAGAGCTCGCGATCGATCGATGTCGCGAGACAAACGATCGAGCAGCCGCGACCCATCATCGAAGAGCGGCGACAAGAGATCGATCAGAACTCGCGATCGATCGATGTCACGAGACAAACGATCGAGCAGCCGCGACCCATCGTCGAAGAGCGGCGACAAGAGATCGATCAGAGCTCGCGATCGATCGATGTCGCGGGACAAACGACCGAGCAGCCGCGACAAGTCGTCGATCACGCGGTCTCTTTGGTCGGTTGCAAGTTCTCATCGGCCGATCACGCGGTCTCCTCGGTCGAGTGCAAGCTCTCATTTGTCGATTGCGCGGTCTCTTCGGTCGATCACGCGGTCTCATCGGTCGATCACGCGGTCTCTTCGGTCGATCACGCGGTCTCATCGGTCGATCACGCGGTCTCTTCGGTCGATTGCGCGGTCTCTTTGGTCGATTGCAAGGTCTCATTTGTCGAGTGCAAGGTCTCCTCGGCCGAGTGCAAGGTCTCATTTGTCGAGTGCAAGGTCTCCTCGGCCGAGTGCAAGGTCTACTTGGCCGAGTGCAAGGTCTACTTGGCCGAGTGCAAGGTCTACTTGGTCGATTGCACGGTCTCTTCGGTCGAGTGCACGGTCTCTTTGGTCGATCGCGCCGTCTCTTTGGTCGAGTGCGCGGTCTCCTCGGTCGAGTGCAAGGTCTCTTTGGTCGATCACGCGGTCTCTTTGGTCGATCACGCGGTCTCTTCGGTCGATCGCGCCGTCTCTTTGGTCGATCACGCGGTCTACTTGGTCGATCGCGCGGTCTACTTGGTCGATCACGCGGTCTACTTGGTCGAGTGCACGGTCTCCTCGGTCGAGTGCGCCCCCTGATCGGTCGTTTGTCGCCTCTCCTCGGGCGATTGAGCCGCCCCATGGATCGACCGCGCACCCACCTCGACCGATCCTCCCGCCTCCGCCGGTCTCCGTCCCCGACGACACCCCCGCGCTCGCCCCCTGAGACCCGCGCGTGTCCACAACTTGGACGATCGACCGTCCGTGCGCCGGCAAACCGGCAGTGATGGAGCGAATGGAAGAGTCGTACGGTGAAGGAGTAGCGGCCCACACCGGCCCGCAAGTCATGCGGAGGCGGGAGCAATCCCGTCGCCGAAGCGTTGACAGGGGAACGTGCGGGCTGGCCATCGAGCCGCGAAATCAACTCCCCGCAGCCCAGTGTCCCGCCTCAAGCTCGTTGTTACTGCGGACGCTGCGCCAGCGATCGGCGCGCACCCCGAGGAGCCGTGGTCCCCGCCTCAAGCTCGTTGTTACTGCGGACGCTGCGCCGCCGCGCAGGTCGCAGCCGGTGGCTTCGCGAACTCTTGCCGCCTCAAGCTCGTTGTTACTGCGGACGCTGCGCCCGAGTTTTCGTCGAGCAGAGAGCCGTCGCGGACCACCCGCCTCAAGCTCGTTGTTACTGCAGACGCTGCGCCAAGACGCTCAAGCGCATCCCGACGATCCGTTCGACCCGCCTCAAGCTCGTTGTTACTGCGGACGCTGCGCCATACGTCCAAGGTCAACTGGCTGCGCATCAACTCCGCCTCAAGCTCGTTGTTACTGCGGACGCTGCGCCCCGGCGGGAGCAAGGAGAGAGACATGGACGAGGACCTCCGCCTCAAGCTCGTTGTTACTGCGGACGCTGCGCCAGCAGCCGCCCCCGCGGGAACTTGACCTTATCGGCGTCCCGCCTCAAGCTCGTTGTTACTGCGGACGCTGCGCCTTCATTGCTCACGCTATTGCGGTTCGCATATTAGCCGCCTCAAGCTCGTTGTTACTGCGGACGCTGCGCCTGAACACCGACGGGGAGCCGCCCGCGGATTTCCCGCCTCAAGCTCGTTGTTACTGCGGACGCTGCGCCTCATGCTCCGAAAACTCCTGTCGCCACACCGACTTATGGGCGCTGCCGCGAGCGCGGGCTCCGCGGGTTGGGCTCGATGTGCCGCTCCACGCCTCCAAAGCAAGCAAAACCGCTGATGCCCCAGGCGCGAGCGCGAGCCGAGGTCCGCGTCGTCACCGGCGCGCTCGCGGCGATCCGCATGTCAACGAACCTGCCTGGACCCGATGGCGGAGGGTCAGGAAAGCCTGGCACGTAGCCGAGGAATCGTCCTCTAGCACGGCTCCGGGGCCCATGCAACCTCGATACGCGCCCGAGGCAGCGCGGGCTGCCCCCCGGGGTCAGATCACCGTGACCCGCGTCTGCACCGGCGGCGGCTGCCCAAGGCTCGTGTACCGGGCCGCCGGAGCGCCGTCCTCGGGGCCAAGGTCGACCATCAGTACCCGATCCTGGCCGTGGTTGATGATCTCGTCCAGCCGGCCCCGCAGCCGCTGGAAGCCTAAACCATCGAGCAGGCACTCGAACACCGAATCCTGGAAGCGCACGCCCCAGCCCTCGCAAGTCTGCGCAATGCGGCGCAGGCGCCGTGGGTCCGCGACGT
The DNA here is from genome assembly GCA_021807105.1 of Myxococcales bacterium. Lineage (GTDB taxonomy): Bacteria > Myxococcota > Myxococcia > Myxococcales > JAKAPL01 > JAKAPL01. The sequence goes on from JAKAPL010000020.1 coordinate 41,283, forward strand.
CGTAGCAGACGAGGTAGCGGCGGCGGACGCTGCTCATCGCGTCGTGAACCCCCGGTAGCTCGCGCACTCGCCACGACAGAACCGCCAGATCTGCCTCGCCTGAACGTCCATCATTCGGCGATAGCTCATTCGATAGCCGAACTCTGGGTGCGTCACCTCGGTGTCGAGGCGTCGCGCCCACGCCTGCCAGAACGCGCGCCGTGCCCCGTCGCCTAGGAGCACACCTCGGGTCGTGGACACGAAATCTTGCGGCGCGATCTCCCCGCGGTTCAGCAGGCTGATCGCGACGCTGTCCGCGACGAGCGGCCGGAACTCCTCCATCAGGTCCAGCGCGAGCGCCGGACGGCCGAAGCGCGGCTGGTGGAAGAACCCGAGGAACGGGTCCAGCCCGACAGTGTGGCAGATCCCGGCCAACTCCTTGGCGAGCGCGGAGTACCCGAGGCTCAGGAGCGCGTTGACCGGATCCCGCGGCGGCCTGCGGTTCCGGCCCGACCAGTCCCACCAGGCGCCGGCGTGGGTCCCGAGCATCGTCCCGAAGTGCCGGAAATAGAGAGCCGCGCCCGCGCCCTCCATCCCGCGCAGCGCATCCATGTCGCCCGCGGACGCGGTCGTGTCGCGCAGCTCGGCCAGGCGCGCGACCGCCTCCTCCGGCGCGGCGCCGTTGCGCATCAGCATCGTCCGCTGGTTGTGGAGCTTCGCTCGAACGACCTCGCGCGCGACGCCGAGCCGCGTTGCCGGCTGCTCGAAGAGCCGGTACTGGCCGCGGCGGGCGTCGGTCCCCGTGGCCGGCAGCCCCTGTGTCATCCCGAGGAAGCGGCCGGCCGGCGAGAAGTGCGACACGGGGACGGCGCGTTCAAGGAGGGCGTGGAGCGCCTGCGCGCTGACCTGGACGGCGCCGTACAGCACCACGGCGCGGATCTGCTCCAGCGGGCGCCGCACCGGCGGCTCGTCGCGCCGCTCGACGAGGAGCTCGCGGCCGCGCAGCCCAACCCGCGCGCGCGGATCCTGGACCACGAGCAGTTCTCCCTCGTCTCCCTCCGGCCGCGGTGCGGTCTTTTCGAGCCCCTCGGGGGCAACGCCATCGGCCCAGAAGCGCGACTCGCCCGGCAGGCAGAGCGGGTACGCCGCGCATCGGAGGCAGCGCGCGCCGTCCTCGGGCGGTTTCGGACATACCCCGCTGCGCGCGACCGCGCGTGCCTCCTCCAAGAGTCGCTCGCAGGCACGGAGCGCCTCCTCGTCGACCGCGACCTCGACACGCCGCTTCGCCGCGGCGTAGTAGACGCTTCCGTGGGCGGGCTGCAACCCCTGCTCGTGGAGCAGGAGCGCGTAGCCTTGGACCTGGACGCAGTCGAAGGGCTTCGCGACGAGCCGCCCGTCGTCTGCGCGCCACGGCGCGCCCTTCTTGTAGTCAACGACCTCGAGTCCCTCGGAGCCTCCTTCGACGAGGTCGACGACGCCCCGCAGCCCCAGCCGCGTGCTCTCCAGCTCCAGGGAGCGCCAGCGGACCTGCATGCCGGGATACGCCTCGTCCCGCCACGCCGACGGAGTGTCCACCCGTTCGTGGGCTCGCTCCCCCTCGGCGGTGTCGGCGTTCTCCTGGAACAGCCCCTCGACCCACTGGAGGTAGAAGAGTCTCGGGCAGTACGCGTAGTTCTGCAGCCGCCGCACCGGCATCACCGGAATGCCGGCGGCGTCCAGGTCAGATCTCCGAGTTCTTGCGCCAGCGCTCAACCCGGGCTGCGTTGATCTCGGCGATGCGATCCCAGCACTGCCGCTTGACGGTGCCCCAGAGGCCCTTGCCCGAGGCGATACGCTGCTCGCCGACGTCGAGCCGCTCGAAGTCCGCGATCTTGCCGTGGTCGAAGAACGCCGACAGGAAGCCGCCAGGTCCGCCGGGGGGCAGATCTCCGGAGGCGTGCGACAGGTCGAGCTGCGCCGCCGCTCTCTCCAGGAGATTCTCCCGGCGTGGCTGCCAGGCCCCGTCCTGCCGCTTCAGACGCAGCCGTACGCGGACCTGCCTCGCGTCGGGCCCGGCGATGCCGCGCAACCCGATGTTGATGGCCGCGTTGATGTCGGCCTGCTGGATCCCATGCCTGTCGGGCGCCCAGTCCTTCATGGGGACGAACACCGGGCCGCCGCGGCGCGGCAGCAGCAGCGTCCGCGGGGGCTTGCCCTGCGGCGATGGGTCCTCGTCCAACTGCCTGAACACCGCGGCCACCGACTCGTCCTCGGGCTTTGAGTGTTCGCCCTCCACGGCCGCCAGCGCGCGGCTCCACGGGAAACGAACGCGATCGCCGGCCGTCACTTCGACGGCCCGGAACCCCGCCACACCCGTGCGCGAACAGAACCGCGACGAATAGGCGGCGCCCGCCTCGATCACCGGGATTCCGAGCGGCTCGCAGAGCATCTTCACCTTCGCCAGCACCGCGCGGTGGCACCACTTCATCAGGCGCGAGTTCTCGGACGGGCCGCGATCCTGGCTCGTACGATATCGGCCCAGGTCCTCCATGACGACGCACCCGACGGGCTCCACCGGCTTGTCGTCCCGCGTCCGACGTCGGCGGTACGCGCCGTGCCGATCGGCCGCCTCCCGGTCGCCGGGCTTGGCCGACGAAATGAGCTCGGCGCCAAGCGCCTCGGCGACGATCAGGTGCGCGGTCTGGTCCACCCGCTGCTTCTTCATGCGTTCCAGCTTCTTGAGCAGCTCGGGGCATGGGTCCGGGACGGGCTGATTGCGCATCTCATGCCCGGAGAGCGGCTTCTCGCCCGGCCTCTGCCACAAGGCTCGGTTGAGTGACTGCGCGCGCCGGCGCAAGTCCTCGAACTGCTCGATTCGCGCCATCGAGAGGCCGCGCTGGCCGGAAACCGTGGCGCGGCCTGGTTGCGGGCACCTCTCGGTCGTGCGCAGGATGTGGCAAGGCCTATCGCCGCGGTCGCCCAACGGCGCCCACTCCCATCCGCGTTTTCGCTGCGGCGCGAGCCGATCAGCGAGGCGGACTAGGAGCACCGGCAGAAGGTTGCGCAGGTTCTTCTCCTCGCATGCCAGCGCCGGCCGCAGTGCGCAGTCGTCGAGAGCGCACCATCCCGGCGGATGAGATCCCTCCTGCGAGATCTCCGTTCGGGCCTGTTCGCGGCGCCCGCTCTCGCCGAGCATCCAGTTCCAGCGATGGCACCGGGCGAGATAGCTCTGAGAGCGACGAAGCGCCACGAGCAGCAGGTCATTCTGCTCGGGATAAGTGCGTCTTCCTAGGGTCGCGACGGTCTCGTCCAGGCCGCTGGCCGGGCAGTCGGCGATGAAGTCGAGCGCCGCCCTCGTTTCTTCGTCGGTCGCCTTGCGCCCGCGGGCGTCGCCGGCCGGCCTCATCATGCCGTCCCGCGGAATCCTTGGATCCTCGCCGGGCAGTCTCAGTAGGCCGCGCCGATCGAGCGAGGCGAACCAGGCTTTCCCGCCCGCCTTCCCGAGGGGCCAACGGCGGTCCGAATCGAGCTTGCTTTCAGCGCGGACCTTCAAGCGGGCGAAAGCGCCGGCGGTGCGGGTCCCAAGATCGACGCCGAGCACGTCGAAGCCTGACGCCGATTCCCACCAATCGGCCTTCGGCTTCATCTTGCTCAGACCTGTTGTCTCCGGCCAGTGCAGGTGCAGGCGGGCCCCGTCCATGGTGCAGAACTGGTTGCCCGTCCAACGCGCGGCGACGCCCAATTTTTTGCGCACCTGCTCGACCGGGACCGCGACCGGCAGATTGACGAGTGCCCGGATCTTGCCGTGCTCCCGGTCGAGCATGAGCTGAACGGCGGCTGCTTCGGCGAAGTCCAGTTCCTCGCTCCTGACGCCCAGGCCGGCCAGCATCGGAGAGAGCCAGCATGGGGTTTCGCCGACCAGGCCGTCGCGCAGGACGCGGGGCGCGGTGAAGGCGGCGCCGACGTGGCGCTTGCCCCAACAACCATTGGGGTCCTTCCACGCGATGTCGAGGGTGACGACGTGCTTGTCGCCGCGCTGGCTCAGCTCGCTGCGACTCTTGCCGGTGAGATCGCTCGCCATGTACGGTCGAGGCGAAGCGTCGGCGTGGGCCGGGGTGAAGCGCACTGGCTCGCTGAGGCGCTCGACCTCGTCCTCCGTCTCGTGGAGCAGGCGGAAGTCCTCAAGAACATCCTCTGACCAGTTTTGTTTCACGATCTGCTTCCGTTCTTCCTCGGAAGGAGCTCGCCAGATGGCCCAGTGTTCGGGCCTGGCGAGCGCGCGAAAGAGCGCGACGCTCCCCGCGTCGTCGCGGTGCCGCGCCTGATACTCATCGCACTCGTGGATCAGGTCGGATTCGGTCTCGGATTCGGTCGCCCCCTTGTCGCAGCACCGGTTCCACCGCTCCGCGAGCTCGGAGAGCCCGCGGAGGGTGCGCCGGCCGAGGCGATAGGGAGCAGGCTCGCCGTCCGTCAGTTCGTTGGCAACTGCCAGATCCTCTTCCAGAAGCTGCCGGAGATTCTCGGCTCGTGGGTCGCCCCTCAGGGTACCGGGCAAGCCGTCTGCGTCGGCAAACTCCGGGCCGGCGAACGCCGTCGCCTGATCGCCCCTCCCGTCGCGCAGCCAGGCGACGATTGCCTTGGCGCTCACGAGCTTCTCGTCACGCTCGGATTGCTTCTGGTTGATCTGATTGATGGTCTTCAGTGCCTCCTTGAGGGCGGCGATGTCGAACTCCGGCCACCGTGGCCTCGGGTCGTTCTGCCCGGACCAGCCGCGCAGCGCCGTGAAAGCGCGGAATACGAAGCCCCGATCGCCGCGGGCGAGCTTGATGGGGTCGCCGCCGGGGGCGGCGCAAGTCGCTTCGAGTTCAACCCCGCCGCCTCTCTGCCCCCTCTTCGCCGGCCAAGGCGCGCGCCGCAGGGCATCGACCGTCGTGGGTGATGCCTCGACCTTCGACGCAAGGAGGTAGGCGAAGAAGCGGTGCTTGAGCGGCGCCTTGTTGATGCTTCCACCGGCGTAAGCCGGGATCGAGACAACATCGGGAAGGCGTTCGATCTGCGATCGCAGGCGGGCCTCGTGCGGCTTCATCGCTTCGTCATTCTCGATCAGGAAAGCCAAAGCCTCGCGCAGCCGCTTCTTCGCCTTCTCTCCGACGTAGGGCGTTCTGCTTGTGGTGTTGGCGAACCAGTCGAACTGGAGTTTGCTGACGAGCACTGCCGGGCCGTCGGCAGGCGCGCCATCGCCGTGCAGCAGCTCGTCTGCTCGCGTGAGCCCCGCCGCCTTCGTGGCTTTGTCGAGGTCGTACGTGCCGTGGAAATCGGGTTTGCACAGGCGGGGCCACAGCTCGCGCCCGTACTTCTGGATTGCACTCTCGCCCTTGAGGTTCGCGACAATCAGATCAACCGCGGCCCGTCGCACCTCATCCGACAACGGGTTGTCCGCAAGGATCGCCTTCATCGCGTCCCGCGCGCTGGGCTGGTCGCCAATGAACGGCGCGAGATCCGTCCGGAGGCCCGTTCGGACGACGCCGTCCCGCGGATAGTCCTCCCAGCACTCCTGCAGGCGGTCGCGCAGCCCGCCGACGTGGCCCTGGCCGTCCACGGCCAAGGCGGCCAGAGCGAGCGTGTAGTAGTTCGTCGCGGTCTGAAAGAGTTGGTGATGCGCCCACAGCCGCTCAAGCCCCTCCGCGGGCGGTGACGGGGGCGCCGCCTCATTTGCGGGCTTGTTGCCGCGCCCCCGAGCCCTCTCGTCCGCCAGCCAGACTCCGCAGATGCGTCCCTGATAGGTGCGTGTCACCGTCGTCGCACTTGGCATTCTGCCTCCTCCGTTCTCGTTCCGCGGGTATAGGGGGGGAAAGGGAATGGGTCAACGGGGCGACGGGTGGAGCTGACCCATTTCTTGCGGGAACGCTCCTGCTCCCGCTCGACGTTCCCGAGGCCCCGTCCCCGATGAGGTTCAGGGTCTCGGGTGCGGGAAGGGGAGCGGGAGCGGGCGGTCAGCCGCTGCCGGACGTTGATCAAGGGCTGCTGAGCCCGTCTTATTCACGGGACGGCGTAGCGAGACGTTCGAGACCGCAGCCGAGAAGGGCGAGCGAGAGCGACGACCGACGAGGCGGCCGTGAAGCCCGCCGCAGGAGGGAGGAGCGAGCAGGCCCTTCGGGAGGCGCGGGACCGTGAGCGCGCGGCGCTTGACGGGCGCGCGGTCCGGGTGTTCACTGCCAGCCTCTCGGAGGCCACACCGATGTCCCTCGCCCGAACGTTCCCGCTCCCGAGGTCCCGACCTCTCGCCCTCTCGTTCGTCCTCGCCCTCGCGGGATGCCCCGGGTCGGCTTGCTCGCGAAGTTCGCCGCGGCGGAATCTAAGTACAAAGCCCTATAGGTCTGCGACCATGTGTCAGTCGGTCCGCCGAGGGCTGCCGCGATGTCATGGACTGGTCGCCGCCTGGGGACGGGAGTGGTGCAGCCCTCCAGGATTTGGCACATGAACGCGCGGCCCAGGTCCATGACCCTACTGAACAGCCGGATGAGCGGGCGACGCAGGCGCATGACCGTAGGGTTCAGCGGCATGAACGAGCCGATCGGGTCCATGGCCTTGGCGATTAGCCGGGGGATCCCCGCTCCCGTCCAGGATGAGCCCGAGGCCGTGCGCCCGAGCCCGGGTTCCATCCAGGACGCGTTGGGATCCATCCCGGGGAGCATTGGTGATCACGGCTCCCTTCGAAGACGGACGGGGTTGCTCCCTCGACCCAAACCACCCAAACGAATCCGGCAGGGGCTTGCCCCCCTTACGACGACTTGGGGCGAGGGGCTCGTCGCCCCCCTCGGCGGTCGTCGCTCTCGCTCGCCCTTCTCGGCTGCGGCCTCGAACGCCTCGCGACGCCGTCCCGTGAATAAGGCGGGCTGACGAGAGGCCGGAGCGGAAGGCGGCGCGCGCCGGCCGGGAGACGCTGCTGAACACCCGGCGCCCTCTGGACACCGGGGGTACAGGACGGTGACCTCCGGGTATACGACCGGAACCGGGCGGTCCAGGGCGGGAACCGGGTCGTATGGGCCGGGCTGAACCGCGGCTTCGCGAGACGGGGTCCACGAGAAGCGATCGCCGCCCGCGCCCGCGCACGCGCACGGGGCGTCTCCCACGCCGGACGTTGCCCGCGGGCGGCTTCGACTGTTACATCGGCCCATGGCCGTCTTGTTCGACGCACGCGGGGCCTTGCGGCTCGCGATCTCCCTGGCCGCCCTGGAGACGGGCGAGCGTCCAGCGCGCGGCGAACGGCTGCTGCGGGTCGTCGCGGACGAGCCGGCGAAGCCCCGATTGCTCGCGGCCGCGTCGGTGGACTGGCTCGACCGGCGCGACGGCGAGTTCTGGCCGTTCGTCCGCCGGCCGGCGCTCTGGCTGGGGCCGGACGACGCGGACGGGCTCGCCCACGGGGTCGAGCGGCTCCTGCGCGACGAGGTGGCCGGGTTCGCCTTCCGGTCGGCAGGTGGGGAGCTCGCGCTGCAACTCGGGCGGATGCCGGGGGAGGACATGGCCCGGACGGCCTACGCGGTGGAGGCGGGGATCGACCTCGGCGGCCTGCTCGCCGAGGCGAGCGGGGCGGAGCACGAGCCGGGGGAGGCGCTGTCGCTCTTCCGGTTTACGACCCGGCGGGCGCCGCTCGTCGAGTTCGGCCGCGGCTTGCGCGAGGAGCTTTCCGCGCTCCGGGCAGCGAAGTAGGTGACCCGCCGCCGTCCCGCCGCCGCGCTCGCCGCGTCGTCGATCGCCTTCGCCGTCATGGCCCTGCTCGCGCGGCTGGGAGGACGGCGGGGGCTCGGTCCGGCGGAGATGGTCTTCGTCCGCATGACGGTCGGCGCCGCCGGCTGCCTCGCGCTCTTTTGGGCCGGCAGAGCCCGGCTCGCCGCCCGGCGCCTCGGCCTGCTCGCCTTGCGCGGACTCCTCGGCACCCTCGCCATCCTCCTGTTCTTCTTCGCCCTCTCCCGCCTGCCGGCGGGCGAGGCGACGCTGCTCAACTACACGAGCCCGGTCTTCACGACGATCTTCGCGCTGCTCTTCCTGGGCGAGCGGCCGGGGGCACGGCCACTCCTCGGCCTCGTCGTGACCCTCGCCGGGCTCGGCCTGACCGTCCGGGCGGGCAGCGGCCCGATCCTCTCGCTGGGCGTCCTCGCCGGCTTCGCCTCGGCGGTGGTCTCCGGCGGCGCGGTCGCCACGGTGCGCGTCCTGCGCAAGAGCGAGGGGACCGTCGTGATCTTCTTCGTGTTCGCGGTCATCGCGGCGCTCCTCTCGGCGCCGCTGGGTCTGATCGGGGCGCGGGCGCCGTCGGGCGCCGACACACTCCTGCTGCTCGCCATCGGCCTCACCTCGCTGGTCGCCCAACTCCTCTTCACCGACGCCCTCGGCTATCTCGGCGCGGTCACCGCGGCGGTGATCGCCCCGCTCACGCCCGTCGCCGCCTACGTGCTCGGCGCGGTCTTCCTGGGCGAACCGCTGACGCCGCCCATCGCCGGGGGGATGGCCGTCGCCCTCGCGGGTGTGGCGCTCGCGAGCCTGGGGGCGGAGCCTCTCCCGGCTCCGGTGGTCGCGGACTGATCGACGGCCTCCGAGGATCGCGCCGCGCGAGGAGGGCGCGTCGCGAAGGCCCACGGCTGATGGGGCGAGGCTCCCGCGGAGCTCTGGTTGCCGCGCGCCGGGGCGGCCCTAGCTTGGGAGGGATCGGCCCGTCGGGGTCGCCAGGGTTTGGGGGGTTCCATGAATCGTGCGGGGTGGGGGACGTGGGGGCTGCTCGCGATGCTCGCGGGCTGTCGGGCCTCGGGGATCCGGGCGAGCGCGGACCGGGTCGAGGTCAAGGATCTCGCTCTCGGCTACGTCCCGGTGGGCGCCACGGCCCAGGGCGCAATCGAAGTGACCTCGTCGACGCCGGCGCCGGTCCAGATCGTCTCCGCGGTCCTCGCGCCGGGCGCTCCGGCCGGGTTGCGGGTGAGGCTCGCGAACGCGCTCGCCGTGCCCGCCGGAGGGACGGTGGGCGTCGGCGTCGATTTCACCCCGGCGGCCGCGGGAACGGTCGACACGGAGGTCACGCTCGGGCTCGATCCGGGCGGCAGCCTTGCCGCCCACGTGACGGCGACGGCGGTCACGCTCGATCTCGCGGCCAATCCGGCGGCGGTGGACTTCGGGGCTGTCTCGCTCCACGCCCGCGCCGCGCGGCAGGTGACGCTGGCGAACGGATCGCCCCTGCCCCTTTCAGTCCAGGCGCTCGTCGCGGGCGGTGTGGACTTCGGCCTCGCGACCGCCGATCCGGTGGCCGTCCCCGCCAATGGGTCGGCGAGCGTCACGCTCTCGTTCACCCCGTCGAGCCTGGGGGCGCAGTCGGCGTCCCTCGCGCTCGCGCCCTGCTCCGGCTGCGCGGCCGTGGAGGTGCCGATCCACGGGACCGGCGTCGGGGCGGTCGTCACGGTGAAACCCACGAGTCTCTCCTTCGGGGACGTCCGCGTCGGCCAACGGGCCACGGAGTCGCTGACGGTGGCCAACGCGGGCAACGAACCCCTCTCCCTGTCCGCGTCCACCTCCTCCGGCGCGCCGTTCTCGGTCTCGCCCGCGGGCGCGATGGAGGTCCCCGCGGGCGGGAGCCTCACCCTCGCCGTCTCCTTCGCGCCGCCGGCGGCGGGCGCGTTCGCGGACACGTTGCACCTGTCGACCTCCGACCCGGGCCACCCATCGATCGACGTGCCGCTCTCGGGCACGGGCGGTTCACCCGCCATCCTCGTCCTGCCGCCGGCGCTCGACTTCGGCGACCCGCCCGTCGCCTCGCGGGTGGTCCGGCAATTGCTTATCGAGAACGTGGGGGACGCGGATCCGGCCGTCCCGCCCCTCGAGGTGCAGAGCCTCCAGCTCGCTGGGAGCGCCGCGCTCTCCCTCTCGGCGCCTGCCTTGCCCATCCAGCTCGCGCCGGGGCAGTCGACCGTCGTCTCCGTGACCTTCGCGCCCGGAGCTGCTGGAGCGATCCAGGGGTCGCTCGACGTGGGCAGCAACGATCCGGTCGAGCCGGCCGTCACCGTCCCGATCGACGGGGCGGGGCGCAATCCTGCCGCCTGCCGCTGGACGGCCGCCCCGTCGCCTCTCGACTTCGGCCTGCTCGAACCCGGCCAACCGATCACCCTCGAGGTCGGGATCCAGGACGTGGGGGCGGACGACTGCGTGATCTCGGCGATCGACACGCCGCCCGGCGGTCCCTTCTCGGTCCCCGGCGGCCCCATCGGTCCCGTCACCCTCGGCCCGGGGTGGGTCTACGACGTGGCGGTGAGGTTCGCGCCCACCAGCCCGGGGGAGACCCTGGGGACACTCGACTTCACGGTCTCCGACCCACAGGCGCCGGCCGGCCAGGTGCCGCTCGTCGGCGGCGCAGCGGTGGGGTGTCTGAAGATGAGCCCGGCGAGCCTGGACTTCGGGCCGAGCGGCATCGCCTGCCCGCCAGCCACGAAGGAGGTGACCCTGCAGAACGCCTGCGCCGCGCCGCTCACCGTCGACTCGGTCCAGGTCACGGGGCTCTCCGCCGCGGACTTCTCGATCGGGACCGCGTCCTTCCCCGCGACGCTCCCGCCCGGCGCGTCGCTCCCCGTCCCGATCTCGTTCGCGCCCTCCCCGAACGAGCCTGACCAGGAGCCGGACGGCGCGGCCCTCTCGATCGACGACGGCGAGGGACAGCCGCGGACCGTGGGGCTCTTCGGCCTCGCCCTCCAACAGCCGTCGCAGGAGGACGACTTCACGCAGCAGGCGGCCCCCAAGGTGGATGTGCTCATGGTCATCGACAACTCGGGGAGCTTCGGCGGACAGCTCCAGGCGATGCACGACAACGCCGATGCGTTCCTCCAGGCGGCGCTCGCCTCGGGTGTCGACTTCCACCTCGGCGTGACCACCACCGGGATCGAGCCGGCGACGGGGAGCTGGACGACCTGCCCGGGCGGCGCGAACGGCGGCGAGGCGGGCAGGCTCTTCCCCGTGGACGACAGCTCGCCCCGGATCCTGACGCCCCAGACCCCGAACGTCGTCGGCGTCCTCGCGAACAACGTCGAGGTCGGCACCTGCCATTGGGACGAGCGGCCCTTCGACGCCGCGGTCTTCGCGCTCACGCCCCCGCTCTCGACGAGCGCCAAGGCGCCGGGCACGCCCTGGCCGAACGACGGCAACCTCGGCTTCCAGCGGCCCGACGCCCTGCTGAACCTCATCTTCATCCAGGACGACGACGACGAATCGGTCGTCCCGCCTGGCTACACCATCCGGAGCTGGGTCGATCACTACGTGAAGATCCTCCGGGGGCTGAAGGGACCCGGCAACGAGTGGGAGATCACCGCCTCGGCCGTGACCGCCGTCCAGGGCTGCAACCACCCGGCCGATCTCGGGGTACGCTACTTCCAGCTCGTCGGCGAGATGGGGGGGACGATCCTCTCGGTGTGCACGACCGACTGGGGCGGGACGCTCGGGCAGCTCGCGGCCCAGGCGTTCTCCCTGCGGCTGCGCTTCCCGCTCTCCAAGGTGCCGCAGAGCGCCGGAGCGATCACGGTCACGGTCGCCGGCGTGCCGGTCGCCGCGACGGGGCCCTCGGGGCAGGCGAACTGGACCTACGACCCGACGACGGGCGACGTGATCTTCTCCCCCGGCTCGGCGCCTCCCGCGGGGTCGAAGATCGCGATCGACTACCCAATCGCCTGTCCTTGAGCCGGGCCAAGAGACGGCAGCGCAAGCGTTCGATGCCGCGCCAGCGAAGGGGGCTTGGCCACCCCGACCCACGACGGGGTGCTCGCACCGCGGCCGGGGACCTCTCCTCGGCCGCGGGCTTAGGAGGCGGGTGTGAAATGGATGCTTGCTGCGAAAGCCGATCCCTTCGCTGCGACGGGCGGCCTCGTCGCTTCGCCGCTCAGCGACCTGCAAAGAGTCCGTTTCCGCGGTTCACTCCCCGGGCGCCCGTCTCGCCTTAGGTCTCGGTTTTCTCGCGACGGCACCCATTTCACACCAGCCTCCTAGTGGGCGACGCGACCGGTCAGCTCCGTGCACCGGCGCCAGTAGATGGGGCCGAGGACGATGGTGTCGGTCCGATCGACCCGGACGTCGAAGAGCGAGGAGGCGCCGGAGCTCGCGAGGGCCGTCTTGTACGCGGTGTCGACGCCCGCGTCGCCCAGGCCGATGAGCCCCAGGATCTCGAAGGCGCATGCCTCGCCGTGCGCGTCCGGGGCTGCGCCCCGTAGCGGCTCCGTGGGGCTGAAGTAGGACTGGGGCAGGGTCACCGAGGAGTAGAGACAGCCCGACAGCAGGCCCGCGGCGGCGACGGAAGAGAGTAGGCGCTTCATGTTCGTCCTCCTTGCGGCGTGACGCTAACGTCCGTCCGCGGCGCTGTAAAGCCTCAAGCCCCGCCTGCGGCGATCGAACCAGGCGAGCGCGCCGCCGAGGCCGAGGAGAAACGACAGTCCTGGGCCGCTCGCGCAGTTCCCGGCCGACGGACTACACGGGGTCGCGCAGCTCCCCCCCACGCAGAGGTTGCTCCGGCACTCCGCAGACGACGCGCAGGGCGCGCCCCCGGGGAGAGCCGGCGCGCAGCCCCCGTCGGCGCAATAGAGTCCGCCGGCGCAGCGCCCCGCGACGCACGCCTGACCCTCACCGGGAGGGGGCGCGCAACCCCCATCGTCACAGTCGAGTCCGTCCGCGCAGCTCCCCGCGATGCACGCTTCGCCCGCTCCCGGCAAGGGCGCGCAGCGGCCGCCGTCGGGGTCGCAGACGGCGCCGATGGCGCACGAGCCCATCCAACAAGGCTGGCCGGGCGCGGGCAAGGGGACGCAGAGGCCGGCGCCCCCGTCGAGCGCGCAGCGGCTCTCGTCCGGACAGTCGAGCGTCAGGTCGGGGGTGAGGCCGCAGGGATCTCCGAGCCCCGGGAGCGGGCGGCAGGACGCGGAGTAGCCGCTCCCCGCGCAATAGAGCCCCGCCTGGCAGTCGACCCCGTCCACGCAGGGGCCGCCGTCTCCCGAGAGCGGCGCGCAGGTGAAGGTCACCGGGTCGCACCACCAGCCCGTCAGACACGAACTGGGCATGCTCGGCTGGCAGTAGCTCTTTTCGACGCCGGCCTCGGCGCACCGCTTGTAGCTCTGGTTGCAGTAGTAGAAAGGCTTCGCGCAGTCGCCGTCGGACGAGCAGGGACTGCCTGCCGTGCCGGGCGGAAGGCAGCGGCCGGCGAGACAGGCGAGGCAGGCGCCGCAGTCCTGGGGGCTGGCGCACGAGGCGTCGGGTCCGCCGCCACCCGCCGCTCCGCCGTCGAGACCGCCGCAGAGGCCGGCGGTACAGTCGATGCCGCCGGCGCACTGGTCGAGCGGCCCGCAGGCCGACCCCGCGGGCACGAGCGGCGCACACACCCCGCCGCAGCCGCCGTCCGGAAGACCCGGCGACCGGCAGTAGAGACCCGGGCGGCACTCAAACGGCGCCAGGCAGGCGCCGCCATCCACGATGTTTCCCTCGAAGATCGCGGCGCAGCCGTCGCCGCCGTCCGGCCAGCCGATCATCAGCGCGGCGGCCGAACCCCCTCCCCCGTCCGCTCCGAGGAACAGGTCGAGCAGATCGCCCGAGAGGGAGAGTCCCGCCCGGCAGCGCGCGTCCGCCCGCGCGTTCCACGTCGCGCGGCCGGCGGCGAGCGAATCTGCGAGGAGGGCCGGCAGGCCGTCGAATGCGCTCGCGGGATCGTCGCAGATGTTCGGACCGCCACCGTCGGGCCAACCCCCGTCGGGCGGCGGCAGCGCGATCAGCTCGGCGGCGCTCGCGGACGCCTGTCCTCGCAGCGCCAGGAGTTGCGCGGGCGTCGGCCCCGCGCAGCTCGGGTTCGCGAACGCGTCGGAGAGCGCCGGCTGGGCCACGAGCATCCCGAGCCGCATGGAGCCCGCCCAGAAGCGCAGGCAGAGGGCCCGGGCATCCGGCAGGCCCGCGTCGGAGAGGCTGACGCCCCCCGGCAGCTCGACCGTGGTGCCCGAATCCCGGTACGTCCCGCCTCCGCCTCCGTCCTCCACCAGGGTCGCGTGGCCGGAACAGGCGGCGAAGACGAGCGCGGCCGCGAATGGTCCGGAGCGGGACATCCCTCGTTCGTCGATAGTCCGTGGCACGAGACGATGTCAAATGGCGCAAGGCCCCTCCTGTAGATTCGGAATGCTCTCCTTAAGATCAGCGACCGACCAACGAAGTCGATCCGCCCTTCTCGACGGTTCAGGGCCCCTTAACCACCCTTGACGCGGATGACCCAGAACAGCCGGGCGAGGTTCTTGAGCACGTTCGGAACCCGCCGGAAGAGGTGGACGCTCGGCTTGCGCTTCTCCCGGATGGAGACGGGGATCTCGACGACGTTGACGCCCATCCGGTAGGCGCGGACCACGAACTCGCTGGCGAACAGGTCGCGCTCGACGCGGCAGGCCCTCGCAACGGGCAGGAGCCTTTCGCGCGAAAACGCCTTGAGGCCGTGGGTGTCGGTGCCGCGGTAGCCGAGCGCCGCCCGGAGGAGGCCGTTCAGGACGAGGGTGCCGGCGCGCCGCACCGCGGGCCGCTCGTCGTGCGCGCCGGCGGCGGCCTTGCTCCCGACGACCATGTCGGCCTTCCCCGAGAGCAGGATCTCGATCGCCGCCCGATGAAACGCCCCGTCGCACAGATCGATCTCGTCGCAGATCACGAGGTCGCCTCGCGCCTCCAGGATCCCGTGGCGCAGCGCCCGGCCGTAGTTCGGCTCGCCCTCGTGCAGGGCGCGGATCCGAGGGTCGCCGTGGGCCAGCGACTCGAGGATCTCCGTCGTCCCGTCCGTGGAGCCGTTCTCGGCGAAGAGGAGCTCGTAGTCCCAGCCCGTCTCGCCGAGGTCCGCGGTGAGCTCGGCGGCCGCCGCGGGAAGGATACGGGCCTCGTTGTAGACGGGGATGACGACGCTGACCTTCATCTATCGCCCCACCCGCGCCAGCACGCGCTCGGCCGCCGCCCGGCCGCCGAGGATCGCGTCCTCCATGCCCCCATACTCCCAACTCCCGTACCGCCCGCAGCTCTCAATCCCCGCCGCGGCGAGGAAGTCGAGGATGGCCTTCTTCGCGGCCGGGTACTCGCGGTCGTAGAGGACGTAGGCGCCGTGAATTTCGCGAGCGAAGGCGAAGAGCAGATCGTCGGGCGAGCGGAGCAGACCGCAGGCGAGGAGCCCATCGATCGCCTGCGTCTCGGCGAGCCGCGGGGAGAGCTCCCCGCGGTGGGAGAACTCGACGTAGAAGCTCCGCGTGCCGGACGGCGCGAGCGCGGGATAGACCGCGCTCGCCGACCCGACCCTGTAGAACGGGAACCGTCCCTCCGGGAAGTAGACCCAGTGGTACGCGGGCGCCGTCCCCCGGGCCGCGACGTTGACATAAGTCACGACCGTCGCCGAGAGCTTCCCCGCGGCCTCCCGCACCTCCTCCGGCGCGCCCTCACAGAGCCGCACGAGGTCCGGAAGCGGGATCGTGCTGATCAGCGCGCGGTACGGGAGCACGCGCCCGTCGGAGAGCCGGGCCGTCTTCCCCCGCCAGTCGATCGAGACGGGCGCCACCGCGAGATCGAGCGGCCCTCCGAGCCGCGGCAGGAACGCCCTCGGCAGCGCCTCGATGCCCCCCTCGCGCGGGTACCAGAACGTCTGGTTGTACCCCGCCTCGTTCACGATCCCGAGCGCGCCGCGGACGACGTCCTCGAGCGTGGGGCGGGGCACGAAGCGGCCGCACCAGGCGGCGAGCAGCTCGTCCGGGTGGACCGTCCAGAGCTTCTCGTTGTAGGGGAACATGAAGTGGCGGGCGAACCCCTCGCCGAGGTGGCGGCGGATGAAGTCGCCGAAGGTCACCGGCTCGCGCGCCCGCAAGGCCGCCCCGCCCGGCCCGAGCTGCGCGTCGATGAAGCCGAGCACACAATCGGCCGCCACCTCGGGCGGCAGCTCGTGGGTGTTGACCTGGTACGGATAGGGCGTGAAGCGGCCGTTCTGGAAGATGCGCGCGGAGCGGTGAAGCTCGACGAGGTTGTCGCCGAGCAGATCGCGCACGAGCGAGCGGAGCGCGGGGTCGCGCAGGTGCAGCCAGTGGCCGGTTCGGTCGAACCAGAAGCCATCCCGCTGCTCCGTCTGGCAGAAGCCGCCCGGCCGGGCGTCCTTCTCGACGATCCGGAAGCCGGAGCCGAGCCGGTGGGCCGCGGCGAGACCCGCGAGGCCCGCTCCCAGGATGAGCACGTCGTGTCCGGACGCTGGCAAGAGGTCGCTCTAGTACCACGAACGCACCGGGCTCGAAAGCGGGCGCTGTTCAACCCGTCTTATTCACGGTACGGCGTAGCGAGGCGTTTTTAGACCGCAGCCGAGAAAGGCAAGCGAGAGCGACGACCGAAAGAGCCCACGCCGGGTGATCGCGGCTCCTCGCCGGGGAATCGCGGTCGTTCGCCGGGGAATCGTGGTCGCTCGTCGGGTGATCGCGGTCGCTCGCCGGGTGATCGCGGTCGCTCGTCGGGTGATCGCGGTCGCTCGTCGGGTGATCGCGGTCGCTCGTCGGGTGATCGCGATCGCTCGCCGGGTGATCGCGATCGCTCGTCGGGTGATCGCGGTCGCTCGTCGGGTGATCGCGATCACCCGCGGGGGAATCGCGTCTTCCCGAGGCGGCAGCGCCGTCGCTCGCGCCGAGGGGGGCCGTGGGGGCGCTCCGGGAACCCCCCGCGGGGTTCTTCGTTCACGATCGAGACGGGCGTACGAAACCCGCCTACCCCACCCTCGCGCTCGCCCTCGTGATTTCGCGGACTTGCGGCTGGCAGCGGTGATGCGTTCTCGGAGAACCATGGGCCGGGCGGTCCCAACCAA
>JAKAPL010000127.1 GCA_021807105.1 Myxococcales bacterium
TTGCGAGGGATGCGCGTTCATCGGGGCAGCGGTGAGGGGGAGCCGGGTCCGCCGCCGTTTCGTGCCGAACGCGGTCGGCGCTGCGCCTCGCGTGATCGCCTCGGGCGTCGAACGATCGCGAGGGAGCTCGGCAGACAGCAGCCCGTCCCCGGCCTACTCCGAATCTCAGGACACTTGCCGCCCGTTGCTTCACCGAGGGCCGTTTGCTACGGTCCATCTCCCTTTTTCGGAGGTACGGGATGGCGATCGCTCTGGGCATCATCGGTGGCACCGGGCTCTACCAGATCCCCGGCCTCAAGGCCGCGCGGCGGGTCCGGGTGCGCACGCCCTTCGGAGACCCGTCGGACGCGTTCCTCGTCGGACGCTGGGACGGCCTGACCCTCTGCTTCCTGCCGCGCCACGGCGCGGGCCACCGGCTGCTGCCGTCGGAGGTCAACAGCCGGGCGAACCTCTGGGGGTTCAAGAAGCTCGGCGTCGAGCGGATCCTCTCCGTCTCGGCGGTGGGGAGCCTGCGCGAGGACGTGCGGCCGGGGGACGTGGTCGTCCCCGATCAGCTCTTCGATCGGACCGGCGGGCGGCGGCAGACCTTCTTCGGCGACGGCCTCGTCGGCCACGTGGCCCTCGCCGACCCGATGTGCGAGGACCTCGCCGCCGTGCTCTACGCGGCGGCGACGGGGGCGGGGGCGAGGGCGCACAAGGGCGGCACGTACCTCTGCATGGAGGGACCGGCCTTCTCGACCCGCGCCGAGTCGCGCCTCTACCGGCAGTGGGGCATGGACGTCATCGGCATGACCGCACTGCCCGAGGCCATGCTCGCCCGCGAGGCGGAGCTCTGCTACGCGACCCTCGCCCTGGTGACCGACTACGACTGCTGGCACCAGGTCGAGGCGGACGTCTCGGTCTCCGCGGTCCTCGAGATCCTGCGGCGCAACACGGACCTGGCCCAGCGGATCGTCGGCCTCGTGGCGGGCAAGCTCGACGGGCCGCGGACGTGCTCCTGCGGGGAGGCGCTCCAGGGCGCGCTCGTGACCGACCCGGCGCTCGTGCCCGCCGCCACCCGCAGGAAGCTCGCGCCCATCCTCGGGGACCGGCTCCCGGCCGCGCCGAAGAAGCGGGGCACGAAGTCGGTCCGACGCCGCGTCGCGGCCTGCGAGCTGCGGCGCGCGGGGCGATAGGGGGCGATAGATGGGGATCCTCTGCGTCGGCTCGGTCGCGCTCGACTCGGTCCGCACCCCCTCCGGCGAGCGGACGGAGGCGCTCGGCGGCTCGGCGACGTTCTTCTCGATGTGCGCCTCGTTCTTCGCGCCGGTGGACATCGTCGCGGTCGTGGGCGACGACTTCCCGCCCGGCGCCATCGAGCTCCTGAAGTCGCGCGGCATCGGCCTCGCGGGGCTGGAGAAGCGTCCAGGCCGCACGTTCCGCTGGAAGGGCGAGTACTCCTGGGACCTGAACGAGGCCCGCACCCTCGCGACCGAGCTGAACGTCTTCGAGCGGTTCGCGCCGGTCATCCCCGCCGCCCTCCGCTCCTGCGAGTGGGTCTTCCTCGGCAACATCGACCCCGTGCTCCAGGGGCAGGTCCTCGACCAGATGGAGCGGCCGCGGCTCGTCGCCGCCGACACGATGAACTTCTGGATCACCGGCAAGCCGGCGGAGCTCTCCCGGGTGCTCGGGCGCGTGGACCTGCTCTTCGTCAACGACGCCGAGGCCCGCCAGCTCGCCGGAGAGAGCAACATCGTCAAGGCGGTGCGGGCCATCCGGGGCATGGGGCCGAAGATCGTCTGCGTCAAGCGCGGCGAGTACGGGGCGCTCCTCTTCCTGCCCGACCACGGCAACGGCACCGACTTCTTCGCCGTGCCCGCGCTCCCGATCGACGAGGTGCTCGACCCGACGGGGGCGGGCGACAGCTTCGCCGGCGGCTTCGTCGGCGCGCTCGCCGCCGCGGGCCGGGTGGACGGCGACACCTTGCGGCGGGCCGCGGTCCTCGGCAGCGCGATGGCGAGCTTCGCGGTGGAGGACTTCGGCCTCGACCGGCTGCGGCGGCTGGGCGGCGACGAGATCTCCGGTCGGCGCGATCTCTTCGCGCGCCTGATGGGGATCGGGGCGTAGGGCATGCGGTTCGGGATCCTCTCCGACGTCCACGGCAACATCGACGCGCTCGGACCGATCCTCGGGAAGCTGCGCGCGGAGCGGATCGACCGCTACGTCTGCCTCGGCGACGTGGTCGGCTACGGCGCCCGCCCCGAGGAGTGCTGCGCGGCGATCCGCGACCTCTGCGAGGTCAGCCTGCTCGGCAACCACGACTCGGCGGTCGCGGGGCGGATGGACTACTCGTTCTACTACGAGGCCGCCCGCCAGGCCCTCGACTGGACCCAGGGCCGCCTCCCCGAGGGCGACCGGGCCTGGCTCAAGAGTCTCCCCTTCACCTACCACGTGGGCGACGTCGGCTTTTCCCACGGCTCGCCGATCGACCCCGAGGCGTACGAGTACGTCTTCGCCCTGGAGCAGGCGGAGGAGTTGGCGCCCCGCGCCCAGGACCTGCCGGACGTGACGTTCATCGGCCACAGCCACCTCTGCAAGGCCTTCGCCCTGGGGCCGGCGGACGTGGGCGAGGTCGCCGCCCCGCGCTTCACCCTCCGGCGCGGCTACCGCTACATCGTCTCCGTGGGGAGCGTCGGCCAGCCGCGCGACTACGACAACCGCGCCTGCTGCGTGGTCTACGACAGCGACGCGCGCCAGGTGACCTACCTGCGCGTCGCCTACGACATCGCCTCCGCGGCGCAGAAGATCTTCGACGCCGGCCTCTCGAAGAACTTCGGCAAGCGCCTCTTCCTGGGGGTCTGAGCCCGCCTTCTCCGTGGAGCGGCGTGGCGAGGCGAGAGAGACCGAGGCTCGAAAAGGGCGTGCGGGAGCGGTGAGGCGGGCCGAAGCCCCCATTTCCCCAGGCGCGGGATCGGACGCCGCGGCAGCCGGGCCGCGAACGAGAGCAGCGTCGTCCGCGCTTCCATAACTCCGCTCTGCTCAATCCGAACGGGTGCATAAGCCGCTATGCCCAAGGCCGATAGGTCTGCTGGCGTCGATGGGCGGTAGCCGCCCGGCGGGTGAGTTTTCGCTTGCCCGGAGATCTGGG
>JAKAPL010000085.1 GCA_021807105.1 Myxococcales bacterium
AGAGCGCCGACAAGAGATCGATCAGAGCTCGCGATCGATCGATGTCGCGGGACAAACGATCGAGCAGCCGCGACCAATCGTCAAAGAGCACCGACAAGAGATCGATCAGAGCTCGCGATCGATCGATGTCACGGGACAAACGATCGAGCAGCCGCGACCAATCGTCGAAGAGCGGCGACAAGAGATCGATCAGAGCTCGCGATCGATCGATGTCGCGGGACAAACGATCCAACAGCCGCGACAAATCGTCGATCACGCGGTCTCTTTGGTCGATCACGCCGTCTCTTCGGTCGAGTGCACGGTCTCCTCGGTCGATTGCACGGTCTCTTTGGTCGATCGCGCGGTCTACTTGGTCGATCGCGTCGTCTCTTTGGTCGAGTGCAAGGTCTCCTCGGTCGAGTGCGCCGTCTCTTCGGTCGAGTGCGCGGTCTCCTTGGTCGAGTGCGCCCGCTGATCGGTCGTTTGTCGCCTCTCCTCGGGCGAATGAGCCGCCCCATGGATCGACCGCGCGCCCTCCTCGACCGATCCTCCCACCTCCGCCGGTCTCCGTCCCCGACGACACCCCCGCGCTCGCCCATCGAGACCCGCGGGTGTCCAGAACTTGGACGATCGTCCGTCCGTGCGCCAGCAAACCGGCAGTGATGGAGCGAATGGAGGAGTCGTACGGTGATCCGATGGACCTCATCGCGGGCGGAGGCCGGCGGGACGCCGGCGCTCCCAGGAGAACCTCCTGCGCCGATCGGGTCGACCTCATCGCGGGTGCGGATCGGGGGCTACAAACTGCTGCCCTTCGAACCGCCGGGGGCGGCGCCGCGGCCGTAGGCGCGGCGAGGCCGTCGATGGACGGCTCACGGAGGCCCTCGGGTCCATGGTGCAGGAAAGAACGCCGCAGGAGGTACGGAGCGAGCACCCCCCCATGTCGTTGTAGGGGTGGCAAGCCCCCCCTTCGGGAGGCGCGGGATTGGATGCCGCAGCAGCCGGACCGTGAAGAAGACGGGTTCAAGTCCCCGATCGCCACGAAGAGGGCGTCTCTCCCGCGCCGTGGCCGCTCCTACCGCGGTGCGCGGGCGACCGCGAGGACGCGGTGGAGCTCCTCGAGCGTCTTGCGCGATTCGGCGAGGGCGGTCCGGGCGTGGCTGCTCTCCGCGAGCTGCTCAAAGAGGCGGGTCCGTTCGGCGCCGAGCTTCGTGACCTCGCGGCGCAGGGCCGCGGCCTCGGCATCGCCCGCGTCCAACTCGGCGAGCAGCTCGGTGCGCTCGGCGAGCAGCTCCGCGGCCTGCCGCCGGGCGGCGTCCAGCTCCCCGGAGAGCTCGGCCATCTTCGCCGAACGCTCGGCGTCCGCGGCGCGCAGGGCCCCGACCTCGTGGAGGGCCTCGTCCCGCTCCTCCTCGATGGTCCCCAGCTCGTCTTCGAGCTCGGAGAGGAGCGCGCGGGCCTCGGCGAGCCGCTCTTCCAGCGCGTCGTGATCGCGCCGGCGCCGCTCGACCTCGGCGGCCGCGCGGTCGAGGTCGCCGCGGGTGCGCGAAAGCTCGGCCTCGAGCCGCTCCGCCCGCTCCCGCGCGGCCGCCAGCTCGCCGGCGAGCGCCTCGGCCGCGCCGAGCAGCTGCTCGCCGGCGGCCGGCGCCTCGGGGTCGAGCGAGGGGACCGGAGCGGTGAGCGAGGCGAGACGGGAGCGCAGCTTGCGGCGGCGCAGGTCGGCTCGGAGCTGCTCGGCGGGCGAGGCCGCCGCGGCGCGCGGCGCGGGCGGGCGGACCTCGGCGGCGGGGCGGGCGGGCGCCGAGGGGGTGATCGGCGCCGGGGCCGCGACGACCGGCTCCGTCCGGGCCTCGATCACGGGCTCGGTCGGCCGCAGCTCGGCGGTGGCCTCGACCGGGGGGGGCTGTGCGGCGGACGGCGCGGGCGGCTCGGGAGCGGCGGGAGCTTCCGTGAACACCCGCAGCGCGGCCTCGGCGACCGCCTTCGCATCCATTCCGCCGTGCGCGGTCGCGGCCGGCGGCGTCTCAGCGGCGGCCTCGCCGGCCAGCGGCAGCCGCACGCGCGGCCGGAGCCTCGGAACGTTGTCGTCGAATGCTTTCTTCATGGTCTTGGGTCCTTAAAAGAGGTCTACGCCACGATCTACGCCACCTACGCCACGGCCGTCCGGCTGCCGGCCGCGGCGGCCACCAGCTCCTCGGTGAGCGCCGCCACGTCGTGGGCGCCCTTGGACTTCGGGTCGAAGGCGAAGAGCGGTCGTCCCTCGCTGCTCGCCTGGGCGAACTTGGTGCACTGCCGGATGACCGTGTGGACGAGGAACTCCCGGTAGTGCTCCTGGAGCGCTCCCCGCGCCTCGTTCGCGAGCTTGAACGACTTGTTGAAGGCGTTGATGACGATGAAGATGTGGTCGAGGACGTGACCGAGGTCGGCCTCGAGCGACTGGACGGTCTCGAAGAGGAGCTTCAGGCCGTGGAAGGAGAGGAAGTCGGCGAGCACCGGCACGACGAGGTCGTTCGCGGCCATCAGCGCGTTCAGGTTGAGGAGGCCGAACGAGGGGGGCGCGTCGAGGACGGTGAAGTCATAGGCGCTGCCGATCTCCTCGAGCGCCCGGCGCAGCTTGAACTCCCGGCCGGCCAGAGGCATCAGCGCCAGCTCGATGGTGCTCATGCCGAGGTTCGACGGGATGAGCGACAGGCCGGGCAGGCCGGTCTCGACGACGACGTCGCGCACGGGCGTCCTGCGAACGAGCACGTCGAACAGGGTGCGCGGAAAGTCGCTCCCCTCGAGGCCCAGACACTTCGTCGCGTGCCCCTGCGAGTCGAGGTCGATGACGAGCACCCGGTAGCCCAGCTCCCAGAGGCGGTAGGCGTAAGCGGTCGAGACGCTGGTCTTCCCCGTCCCGCCCTTGAAGTTCAGGAAGAGCTGGCGGCGCGGCGTCGCGGCCCGCGGCGGGCGGCCGAGCGCCGAGCGGGCGCGAGGGAGATCGGCCGCGAGGTAGCCCTCGTGGGTCGGAGGGGTGAGGACGGCGCGCAGGGCGGGCTCGCGTTCGAGCTGGTCAGGCGTCGTCGCGAGCAGCTCGGCGAAGCGTTTGGGCGGGTAGCGAATCTCCATGGCTAGCCCACGTGCAGCCTCTCGCCCCGCCGGACGATTTGGCCGGCGGCGATCGCGTCCTGCGCGGCGCGGCGAATCTCCTCGATCGGGCGGCCGAGCACCACGGCGAGCTCGGCCTCGGTGCGGCCGCGCAAGGAGGCCCGCAGCTCACCTTCGATGGCTTCCCCGAGAGCGGAGGCGCCGGCCGCCTCCGCCGGCGTCGAACCCTCTCCCGCTGTGGGGGAGAGGGCACGAGCACGCGGGGCGGGGTCGCGGTGGAGGGTTACGGATGGCGTCTCCTGCTTGAGTCTCCGCCTCCGCTGCGCGGGCGGCAGGCCGGCGATCTCCGGGGCTGCGGAGAGCGCTCGCAACGCGCTCCTCCGGACCGCGGGCACGTCGTCGTTGGCGAGTCGGCGCAGGAGCGGCTCGGGACGCTCGGGAAGCGCCGCCGCCGCCGCCGCGACGAGCTTGCGCACGCCCGGGTCCGGGTCTCCCGCGAGCCGCTCGATCCGCGCGTTCACGCCCTCCGGGGCGCAGAGCACCGCGCAGAGCAGCGCCCCCCGCCGTACGCGGGGGGCCGGATCCTCGACCGCGGCCCCTTCGCCCCCCCCCAGGCGGATCGCGGCGAAGAGCGCCGCCGCGCGGACCCGCTCGTCGGGGTGGGTCCGCTCCCGCTCGACGAGCGGCAGGAGCACCGGGAGGCCGAGCCTCCCGGCGAGACGCAACGTGCGGCCGAGCAGGACCGGGTCGTGCTCGCGTCCGAGCGCCGCCGCCACGATCGGGGCGGCGACCTTCGCCGGCAACCCCTCGAGGCGCGCGAGGGCCGCTGCCCGCGCCGCCGAGTCGGGCGAGTCGAGGTCGCGGACCGCGCCGCCGAGGACGAGACGTTCGGCCGGGGTGCCCGCGGCCAGATCCGGCCAGAGATCGGAGAGCGGCGCCTCGGGCGGGGAGAGCAGCCCCTCGGCCGAGAGCTGGGCCGCCCATTCGAGAGCGCCGCGCGGCCCGGGAGAGGAGTGGCGCAGCTCGGCCGCGAGGGCCCGGTTGCGCTCGACCACCGCGTCCCGCTCCCGTTGCGCCGCGGTCAGCTCCGAGCGCAGCTCGGCGATGAACCCCGCGAGGTCGACCTGGCCGGCCTCGGGCGCCTGGCCGGTGAGGCTCCCCCGGACGCGCTCGGCCGCGAGGAGCCGGGAGAAAAGCCGGTCGCGCTCCGCCTCCGCCTCCGCCGCCCGTTCGATCGCCCGCTGCATCTCGCGCCGCAGCGCCTCGGGCGGCGGGGACGCGGGCGCCGCCGGCCCGAGGCGGCACTCGAGCAGCACGAGGCGCTCCAGCGCGGCGCGCAGGAGCAGCTCCGCGGAAGTCCCCGGCGCGGTCCCCGCGGGGACCGCCGCCTCGCGCGTCGCCACGACGCTCTTTTCCTCTTCGGGCATCAGACGCCTCGGTGCAGTCCAGTACGGCCCCCGAAACCTCCGCGGGCCCTCGCGCGCCGCCGGAACTCGAACACCGTACCATCGGACGGCAGAGGGGGCCCTGTCAACCGCCGTGAGGCTCCTCGTCTCCCCACGATTTCGCACGGCGAGATCGGTCCGTTGAAAAGACGGGCCGAGGTATGGCAATTGAATCCGATCCTGCCCGGATCGTTCGTGAGCCGCATGACGCGGCGGCGGATGGCGCGCCTGCGAGCGGTGGCTTTTGTACCCATGCAGACGATCGTCTTAGAGCTGCCCCGGTACGCCTCGGCGGGCGCCGCCGCGCCCGCCCCTCTCGGCCATGGCCTCGAACGCCACGCGACGGGCTCCCGTGAAGCAGGCGGGGTGAAGCTTCGCCCCTTAGAGACCTTTTTCGGAGGTGGAACCGTCTCATGAACGACCCGGGATCGTGAAGACACGAAGACGCCGCTCTCTTCCTTCCTTGTCGGTTCGCCCCGCCCGCCTGTCCGAGGGCGCGCTCGCCGGCGCGATCTTCTTCTGCCCGCTCGCGCTCGGAACCCTCGATCGCTGGTCCATCGCCGTGGCGGCGGCGCTTGCCCTGTCGGCGCTCTTCCTGTCGCGGGCCTCGCCGGAGCGAGATCCGATCGCGCTGCCCCTTCTCGCCTGGCTGCTCGCCGGGCTCGCCGTGATCGTCGCGCTGCAGTGCGTGCCGCTGCCGGCCTGGCTCGCGCGCTGGCTGTCGCCCGAGTCGGCCGCGACGTATCGCTTCGCGCTCGCGGGCTTTTCGGCCTCCTGGCACCCGCTCACCCTGGACGGTCCGGCCTCCGCCCGCGAGGTCGCGAAGGCCGTCACGATCGCGGCCGCCTTCGCCGCCGCCTGCCTGCTCGCCGATTCACGACGGACCCGGCGGCGACTCGCCGCTGCCCTCGCCCTCGCCGGGGCCGGGATCGCGCTCATCGGGTACGGCCATCTCCTCTTCGATGCCCATCGCCTCTTCGGACTGCCGCTCCTGCCGGGGGCGCACCCGCCGTTCGTCACGACGTTCGGGAACAAGAACAACGCGGCGGGCTTCCTCGCGCTCACCTCGCCCGTCGCGCTCGGCCTCTCCCTCTCGTCCCACCACCGGAGGCAGCGAGCGGCCTGGGCCGTCGCGTACCTGCTCGCGGGCGCGGCGGTCTTCCTCACCCTCTCGCGCGGAGGGATCTTCGCCTTCCTCGGCGGTCAGGCCGCGCTCGGCGCGCTCCTGTGGGCAGGACGAGCGCCCGATCACGATTCAAAGCGGCGGGCCCGCCCGGCGGCGCTCGTGCTCGCGCTCGCGGCGGCCGTCGTCGCGATCGCCGCCTACCTCGCCTGGGGGCCGATCGCCGCCCGCCTCGCGACGCTTCCCGGCGCCCCCCACGAGGGCAAGATCGACGGATTCGGCCAGACGCTCCCGATGCTGCGCGACTTCTTCTGGACGGGCGCTGGCCGCGGCGCCTTCCCGACCGCGGGCGCCCGCTACCTGACGTTCTCCTCCGGGACGGCCGAGTACGTGGAGAACGAGCCGCTGCAGGCGGCGGTCGACCTGGGGGTGCCGCTCGGCGCGGGGCTCGTCGCTGCGGTCCTGCTGACCTTCGCCGGGGCGCTGCGGCGCAAGCTCGATCCGCTCGACTGCGCCCTCGCGGCGGGGCTGCTCGCGCTGGCCTTGCAGAACCTCGTCGACTTCTCGCTCGAACTCCCTGGAGTCGCGCTGCCGGCGGCGGTCGCGCTCGCGCTGCTCGCCGCGCCGCCGCACGAACGGGGCCCCCGCAGCTTCTCTCGGCTCCTCTCCCGGCGCGGGGCGGCGGTCGCCACGGCCGCGGGCGCGCTGCTTTCGGCCGCTGGGCTCCTCGCGAGCCCGCCCGCGCACGCCTGGCGGGCGGAGACGGACGCGTTCGCCGCGGCGGCGGGAGCGTTGCCCGGCGCGAAGGCGGCGAAGATCGCCGAGGGCGTCCTCGCCCGCCATCCGGCGAGCTTCGTCGTGCCGCTCGCGGTGGGAAGGAGCTTCCTGGCCGCCGGGCAGCCGGCGCCCGCGCTCCACTGGCTCGACCGGGCGCTCTACTTCAAGCCGAACCTGGCCGACACCCACCTCCTGACGGCCCGCGCGCTCGATGAGCTGGGGCAGACGCGCCAGGCGCTGCTCGAGGCCCGGACGTACTTCACGGCCTCGGGCGGCGGCGGGGCGGCGCTCGCGCTGCTCGCGGTCCGGCATCCCGGAGAGCTCGCGGACGCGGTGCCGCGGACGGCGGAGGGCGAGGACGCGCTCGCCGCGTTCCTCGCCGATCACGGCCGCCTGCCCGAGGCGGTGGCCGCGGCGCGGGTCGCCGTCTCGCTCGCCATGGGACAGGGCGAGCCGCACCGGGTCCTCGCGCTGCTGCTCGCGCGCGCGGGCGACGCCGGCGCGACGGCCGAGGCAAAGCAGGCGGTCGCGCTTGCCCCGGAGGATGAGCGCACCTGGCTCGCCCTCGCGCAGGCGCGCCGCGCGGCCGGCGATCCGGCGGGTGAGGAGCGGGTCCTGCGCGCCGGGCTGGTCCAGCTCCCCGGAAGGCTCGGGCTCGTCGTCCCGCTCGTCCGGCTCGATCTCTCTCGCCACGACAGCCGCGCCGCGATGGGGGCCCTCCGGCTCGCCGAGCCGCCGGCGACGCTCGGCGCCCGCGCCCTCGTGCTCTCCCTGCGCGGGGAGATCCACGCGGCCGAGGGGCGGATGCACCTCGCCGAGGAGGAGTGGCGCGCGGCCTCCCGGCTGGACCCGACCGGCCGCCACGAGTGGCCGCTCGTCGGCCTGCTCGAGCAGGCGGCGCGTTTTCGCGAGGCGGCCGAGATGCTGCGCGGGATGAAGGTCGATTCGAGCGATCCGGACGCGCCGGCCATCGAGCGGCGGATTGCGGACGACGAGCGGCAGGAGCGGGAAGCGGCGCTCTCCCAGGCGAGGGCGAGGCTGGAAGCCGGCCCGTGAACCAGACGGGTTGAACCCGCCCCATCCCGATCGGGTCAGGCCTCCCGGCGCAGGGAGCCGAGGAACGTCGCGATGTCCGCGGGGAGCGGCGCCTCCCACGAGCGGACGCGTCCGTCGGCAGGGTGGGTGAGGGAGAGGCGGAAGGCATGGAGCGCCTGGCGGGGCAGGCGCAGCCGCCGCTCGTCCTCGGCGGTGAGCCTCCCTTCTGTGAAGCGGATGAAGCAGCGCTCGTCCGGGCCGTAGAGCTTGTCGCCCACGACCGGACATCCGGCGGCGGCGAGGTGCGCGCGGATCTGGTGCTGCCGGCCCGTGCGCGGTCGCGCCTCGACGAGGGCGAAGGGCTCTCCCGCCTCCGAGCGGAGCCGCTCGCGCACGAGGATCTCGGTGAGCGCGGGCTTGCCGATCCCGACCGCCATCTTCACCCGCACCGCCCCCGCGCCGAGCCCGAGCGGCAGCCGGACCTCGAAGCGGTCCTCCCGTGGCGCGCCTTCGAGCAGCGCGAGGTAGCTCTTCTCGACCCTCCCGGCCGCGAACTGCGCCTTGAGCGCGGCGGCCGCCTCCCCGCGCCCGCAGGCGAGCAGCCCCGAGGTCTCGCGGTCGAGCCGGTGGGCGGGATCCCAGCGCCCGTCGGTCCGGCGCCGCAGCCAGGCGGTCAGGGTGCAGCGGTGGTGGCGCGCGGTCGGGTGGACCGCGAGCCCCGCGGGCTTGTCGACGACGAGCAGGTCGCCGTCCTCGGCGACGACGCGGACCTCCGGCAGCGGCGGCTCGTCGGGCGCGGGGCGCTCGATCGAGAAGCAGAGGCCGGGGCGGACGATCGTCGCGGGCTTGAGCTGCCGCCCCGGGGGCGAGCGGAGCGAGGCGGTCAGGATCTCCCGGGCGCGGGAGCGCGACAGCCGTGGGATCTTGGCCACGAGGTAGGCGTCGAGCCGCATCCCGTCGAACTGGGGTTCGACGCGGAACTCGATGGTGAGCGTGTCGGCCGCCACGCGCGGCAGTCTAGCCCGGATTGGGAATAGCGACGCTCGCGCGGTAGAAACGAGCCATGGCGCGCCCTGCCGCCAGACGCCCGCAGCTCGGTCCCGCGCTCCGGCGCATCGTCCGCGACGCGGCCGCGAAGCTGCCCGAGTTCTCCCACGTGCGCGCCTCGCAGATCCTCATCGTGGCCGGCGAGGCCCGCCGCGCGTCTCGCGCGACCATCCGGCCGCTCGGGGATCGCGCGCAGCGGCCGGAGGTCTGGTTCCGCGGCACGCGGATCCTCTACGTCGTCACGCTCCGCCCGCGGTTCTTCCGCGACTCGACGCCCGAGGCGCGGGTGGCGACGCTCCTCCACGAGCTGTACCACATCAGCGGCCGCTTCGACGGGACGCTCCACCGGGGCCGCCGCCACGCCGTGCTCGGGCCGCGCTTCGCCCGCCGCCTGCGCCCCATCGTGCACCGCTACGTCGAGCAGATGGCCCCGGAGCTGCTCGCGGGCGTCGCCCACCACGGCGAGGTCCTCGTGCGCCAGTGGCTGGAGAAGCCGCCCCACGTGACCGGCCGCGGCCGGGGGCTCGTGCGGCGCCATTACGACGAGGCGCAGCTCTTCCTGGGGCCGGTGCGGATGATCACCCGCCGCCCGCGGCGGGCGTGAGCCGGCATCGGGCAAGCGCGCGGCCGGCGGGAGGCTATCGGCGCCCGGTGATCCGGCGCCCCGTCGGGCAGGCCGGGCGCAGGGGACAAGCGCGGCAGCTTTCGGCGCGGCCTCCAGGAGGCCGCGGGGGGAGCTTCGCTTCGCCTCCCCCCCATCCCGCCCTCACCGGGGTCCTCCGTGGGTCCGGTGCGAGCGCGCTCGGAGCGCGTCGAGCGGCGCGTGGCCCGGGCGGGCAGGCGCCGCTCATCCCGAAGTGGCAGAGCGCGAAGTCGTAGCGCGTGGGGTCGGTCGGGTCGAGGCGGCGCAAGGCGCCCGTGATCTCCTCGGCCGTCTTCCAGGAGAGATCCCGCCGCCGGGTGAGGCCGAGGACGCGAGCCATCCGGGCGAGGTGCGTGTCGAGCGGGACGACGAGCAGGCTCGGGTCCAGCTCCCAGATCCCGAAGTCGATGGCGTCGGGTCCGCGGACCATCCAGCGCAAGTAGAGGTTGAGCCGCTTGCACGCGCCGCCGGACTCGGGCGACGGCAGGAGGTGGCCGAGCGCCCGGGGCGGGCCGAGCCGGCGGACGACGGGACCGAAGTCACGCCCGCGCAACCAGCCGGAGAACGCGGCCAACGCGTCGCGCAGGAGGCCGCCCCGTGGCGCTCCCCTTTTCCCCGCCGCGCGGCTCTCCTCGAGGCAGCGCAGGAAGAGCGGGCCCAGACCGCCGTGCACGCGCAGCGCCTCCCCGCAGGCCCAGAACAAGCAGCCCAGGTCGGCGCCGCGGTTGAACCGGTAGGTGAAGTCTTCCAGGCCGAGCCAGTCCGCGCGCGTCTCCATCGTCCGGCAGAAGTCGGCGGGCGAGGGCCCCATCCGGTCGAGCAGGCCGGCGAGCGCGGGCTTGAAGAGATCGACCCGGCCATAGGCGAGGCTCGACGCGAGGAGACCGGCGACCTCGATGTCCGCGGGCGAGCGATAGCGATGGACCAGCTCCACGGGATCGTTCGGCAGCCGCTCCCGCGGGTCCCACGCGACGAGCCAGGCGTCGAGCGCGTCCTTCAGCGGGGCCTTCGGAGGCCCCAGGTCCACGCGGCCAAGAGGCGGGCCGCGCGGCGAGGTCCGGATCGCCTCACGCGGTTCCTCCGGCAGAGGGAGGGCAGCGCCCGCCGCACCCCCCGTCGCCGCGCGCCTCCGCGGCGGCGTCGCTGGATGTTCCCCGGCAGGAGCGTTCCTCCGGAGGTCGTGGGTCTGGCGCGCGGCGTCCTCCGGCGTCACGGGCTCTGTGCGAGCAGGCCGACGGCGTGGGAAAGCTCGGGCAGCACCAGCTTCTCGAGGGCGAGCCGGACCGCGGCCGGGCTGCCCGGCAGCGCGAAGACGAGCAGGCGGCCGACGCTCCCCGCCGCGGCCCGGGAGAGCATCGCGGCGGCGCCGATCTCGGCGAACGAGAGCTGGCGGAAGATCTCCCCGAAGCCGGGCAGCCGCTTCGTCCAGAGCGGCTCGAGCGCCTCCAGGGTGACGTCGTGGGGCGCGAGGCCGGTCCCACCGGTGATGACGAGCACGTCCGCGCAGCGGCTCGCCTCCTCGGCGGCGAGGCGGCGCAGCGCCGCGGCGTCGTCGGGCACGACTTGCCGCCCGGCGATCCGGTGGCCCGCGTTCGCGAGCAGCCGCGCCGCGAGGTCTCCCCCCTCGTCGTCGCGCAGGCTCCGGCTGCGCGAGGAGGTGACGACGAAACAGGCGACGCTCGCCGGTCCCTCCCGGCGGTGGCGCTCGTGCGGCCGCTGCACGCTCACTTGAGGTCGGCGTCGGCCGAGGGGAGCTCGATGCCGCCGCGGAACGAGTCGACGGCGCGCCGGACGCGCACGGCGTCGGGCGCGTCGGGGGCGAGGAAGAGGTACTGCTCGTACTCGCGGACCGCCTCCTCGTCGCGCCCGAGCTTCGCGAAGGCGCTGCCCATGCCCCGGTGGGCGCGGGCGTCTCGCGGCGCCACGGTGATGACGCGGTCCCAGAACTGGGCGGCCCCGCCCCAGTCGCCCCGCCGTTCGAGAGCCTGGGCCACCGCCGTCAACCCCGCCACGTCGTCGAACCCGGGAGGGCGCGCCTTCATGCCCACGGGGAGGAGGACCACCCCGAGCGTGCCCCCGGCGAGCGCCATCAGGCTCTCCCGCGTCCCCGAAACGGAGCGGGCAGTGAACCCGGGCATGGAAAAGAGCAGCTCGTAGCTCTTCCCGCCCGCGAGCGGCAGGGTCAGCGGCGTGTGGCCGAGGAGCTCGCCGTGATCGACGACCCCGGCGCCGGTGGGGAGCGAGCGGATCTCGAGGTCGCTCGACAGGTCCATGAGCGAGACCTTGCGCGGTCCGGCGCAGGCGGCGGCCGCGAGCGCGAGCGCGGTCACGGCGATGCGCCGCGGGATCGTCTTCCCCACGGACGGCCGGAGAACGGGGAAGAACCCGCTTGGAACCCGCAACCGTTCACCGCTCGGAGAGGCAATGCCCATGAGGAGACCAGGGAGCGAGCAGGCATGGAGCGGCTGCTCTTCCCCTGGCTTCATGGATTCCCGACGAGCATTCCCCGCGGGGAATGCGGATCCGTGCCCTGAACCCGTCTTATTCACGGCCCGGCTGCTGCGGCGTCCGATCCCGCGCCTGCGAAGGGGGGCTTGCCACCCCTACAACGACATGGGGGGTGTGCTCGCTCCGTACCTCCTCGCGGGGGGCTTGCCACCCTCCAAACGACTTGGGGGGAGGTGCTGTACGCCCGCCTCGTCGGCCGTCGCTCTCGCTTGCCCCTCTCGGCTGCGGTCTCGAACGCCTCGCTACGCCGTCCCGTGAACAAGACGGGTTGAACGGTTGCTGGAACCCTCCCTGCCTTCCTGCTCTCTCGTTGGAGATCATCGTTGTCCCGGTGAACGGCGGCGAGCCCGATGCTTCCTCGCGGCTTTGAACGCCGGGAGCGTAGCACGGCGGCGGCGGGTAGGGTACGCTCCCGCCCGTGCCGCTCCCGCTGCGCGTCGCCGCCGCCCAGATCGACACGACGGTCGGTGATTTCGAAGGCAACGCCCGGAAGGTCCGCGAGGCGACGCTCCGGGCGAGGTCCGCGGGCGCCGAGCTCGTCGCCTTCCCGGAGCTGACCCTCTCCGGCTATCCGCCCCGCGACCTGCTCGAGCTCTCCTCGTTCCAGCGCGCGGCCGATCGCGCGCTCGCCGATCTGGCCGCCCCCGCCGAGTGGTCGCGCGGCCTCGCCGTCGTCGTGGGCTTCCCCGAGAAGCACGGGGGCCCGGGCGCCGGCCTGCACAACGCGGCCGCCGTCCTCCAGGACGGCCGGGTGACGATCGCGCGCAAGATGCTGCTGCCGACCTACGACGTCTTCGACGAGGGGCGCTACTTCGATCCGGGCGCCGCCCCGGCCCGCGTCACGGTGGCCGGCGTCCGGGTCGGGGTGACGATCTGCGAGGACGCCTGGAACGACAAGTCCTTCTGGCCGCTCCCCCGCTACCACGGCGATCCGATCGAGCAGCTCTGCGCCTCGGGCGTGGACCTCCTGCTCAACCTGAGCGCGAGCCCGTACGCGATCGGCAAGGCGCGCCTGCGGGAGCGGATGCTCGGCGCCGCCGCCCGCCGCCACGGCGTCCCGGTGGTCTACGTGAACCTCGTGGGCGGCAACGATTCGCTCCTCTTCGACGGCCGCAGCCTCGCGCTCGACCGCGAGGGGACGCCGGTCGCGCGCGCGCCGGCCTTCCGCGAGGAGGTCGCCCTGCTCGTCCCCGGCTCTGCGCGGCCGCTCCCCGGCCAGGGGTCGGAGGAGGAGCTCGCCGAGATCCTCGACGCCCTCGCGCTCGGCCTGCGCGACTACGCGGCGAAGACGGGCTTCTCGAGCGTCGTGCTCGGCCTCTCCGGCGGCGTCGACTCGGCGCTGACCGCCTGTCTCGCCGCCCGCGCCCTCGGCCCCGCGGCCGTCCGCGGCGTCGCGCTCCCCTCGCGCCACACCGCGCCGATGAGCGTCACGGACGCGCGACTGCTCGCCGAGGCCCTGGGCATCGACTTCTCGGTGATCTCCATCGAGGGGGCGTACGGGGCGCTCCTCTCCGCCCTCGCGCCCTCCTTCGCCGGCCGGCCGGAGGACGTGACCGAGCAGAACCTCCAGGCCCGCGTGCGAGGGACGATCCTGATGGCGCTCTCCAACAAGCGCGGCGACCTCCTGCTCTCGACCGGCAACAAGAGCGAGCTCTCGGTCGGCTACTGCACCCTCTATGGCGACATGGCGGGCGGGCTCGCGGTCCTCGGCGACGTGCCGAAGACGCTCGTCTATCGGCTCGCCCGCCACGTGAACCGCGCGCGGGCCGTCATCCCCGAGCGGACGCTCACCCGCCCGCCCTCCGCGGAGCTGGCGCCGAACCAGACCGACCAGGACGACCTGCCGTCCTACGAGATCCTCGACGAAATCGCGCGGCGGTCGGTGGAGGAGCGGCGGTCGGGGGAGGAGATCGTCCGGCTCGGCCTGCCGGAGGCGGAGGTCCGGCGCGTGCTGCGGCTGCTCGTCGCGAGCGAGTACAAGCGCCGGCAGGCGGCCCCGGTCCTGCGGGTGACGAGCCGGGCGTTCGGAGAAGGCTGGCGCTTCCCGATCGCCCATCGGTTCCAGCGCTGATCGCCGGGGAGTGCCGCCTGCCCGGCCGCCGTTCCACTCCGCCCCCGCCCCCGAGCAACGGACCCGAGGCCCCGGTCGACCTCGTCCATGGCCCTGCGCCGCACCCGACGCCCAGTTGCGGCCTCCGAGCTTCGGGGCGGCTCTTCGAGGGCGCTCCGCTTGCCTGCCGGGGTGGCGAGCGGTAAGGCTTCGGCTCCGAAGGAGCGGACGATGGCGGTCGCGAGGGCGGCGGCAGGGCGGGGAGGGGTTGAGAGGGGGGGGCAGGGGGCGACGGCCCCGTTGCCGGATTCTGGTGTGCGGTTTGGGGTGCGGGAGAACGCTCGTCCGTCAGCATTGGCGACCCCTTCGGGGCCCTTCACTGATGGAGGTGGTGTGAAGACGGGATCCCGTGACAGCCATCGTGGAAAAGACGGAGAAGCGCCCGCAATCACGGGCGAATCCGGCCGCCGCGGAGGTGGATCGAAGCGATCCCGAGGTTGATCGAAGCCATGCGGCGCCGGATCGAAGCCCTGCGGCGCCGGATCGAAGCCATGAGGGATGGGGTGACGGAGAGCAGGATTCGGGAGTCCCCTCCGGGCGTATCCGCGCGGGCGGCGCGCAGGCGGCGCGGGCCCCTCGCGAGGCGCGTCGAGATCGGAAAAACGGGCGTGACCACGGGCGGA
>JAKAPL010000021.1 GCA_021807105.1 Myxococcales bacterium
GTACTGCATCCCAGATCTCCGGGCAAGCGAAAACTCACCCGCCGGGCGGCTACCGCCCATCGACGCCAGCAGACCTATCGGCCTTGGGCATAGCGGCTTATGCACCCGTTCGGATTGAGCAGAGCGGGGTTATGGCGTAGACAGCAGGCTTGCGGCGGCGGGGCGACTTATGCTACTCACGGCGCGCCGTTCGAGCCGCCGGGTCGTTCTTCCGGAGCTCCGACGGGCTTGATAATCTCACACACTTCCGGATTGGTCCGGGGTTCCCCGTTCGGTGGATCGGGCGCGTCGCGAGGCGCGACCAGCTCCTCGCCGGGGCCCGGGCGCGAGACGATGGAAGTGGCGGGCAGCACAAAAACGAAAGGCAGCGGGACGACATGAACGAGATGCAGCAGGCCATGGCGGCGGCCTCGCCGGCCCAGATCACGATGAAGCAGCTCTTGGAGGCGGGGGTCCACTTCGGTCACCAGACGAAGCGGTGGAACCCGAAGATGAAGCCGTACATCTTCGGGGCGCACAATGGCATCTACATCATCGATCTCCAACAAACGGTCCACCTCGCGCGCTCCGCCTTCCGGTTCGTCGCCGACACCGTCGCCCGCGGCGAGCCGCTCCTGTTCATCGGCACGAAGAAGCAGGCGCAGGACGCGATCGAGGAGGAGGCCAAGCGCTGCGGCCAGTTCTTCGTCACCAACCGTTGGCTCGGCGGAACCCTGACGAACTTCAAGACGATCAAGGCGGGAATCGACCGGCTCAAGACGCTGGAGAAGATGGCCGAGGATGGGACGCTCGATCGCCTGCCGAAGAAGGAGGTCGCTGGCCTCGCGCGCGAGCGGGAGAAGCTCGAGAAGAACCTCGGCGGCATCAAGGAGCTTTCCCGGCTCCCGGGCTGCCTCTTCGTCGTCGACCCGAAGAAGGAGCACCTCGCCATCCACGAGGCGCGGCGCCTTGCGATCCCGATCGTGGCCCTCGTGGACACGAACTGCGATCCCGAGGGGATCGACCATGTCATCCCCGGCAACGACGACGCGATCCGGTCGATCCGGCTCTTCGCGGCGAAGGTCGCGGACGCGGCCATCGAGGGCGCGGCGCGCCGCGCGGCCCGCCTGGCCGACCAGGGCGAGCCGGAGGAGAAGCCCGAGAGCCACGAGCCGCGCTGGCGCGAGCGGGGGCCGGGCGGCCCGCGGGTCGACGTGATCCGGCGGCCGCCGGTGGCGGCGTCCGGGGCTGCTCCCGACGCCGTGGAGGCTCCCCCCGCCGCGGAGCCGGTGGGTACGGCCCCGGCAGTCGAAGAGAAGGAGTGAGGACGCGATGGAGATCCGAGCCGAGGCGGTCAAGGAGCTGCGGGAGAAGACGGGCGCGGGGATGATGGACTGCAAGCGGGCCCTCACCGAGTCGGGCGGGGACTTCGCGCGCGCCCAGGAGTGGCTGCGCCAGAAGGGTCTCTCGACGGCGGCGAAGAAGGCGTCGCGGGCGACGAGCGAGGGGGCGATCGGCTCGTACGTCCACCTGGGCGGAAAGATCGGGGTTCTCGTCGAGGTGGCCTGTGAGACCGACTTCGTGGCCCGCAACGAGGTCTTCCAGACGTTCGTCAAGGACGTGGCGATGCACATCGCCGCGTCCTCGCCGCTCTACCTGCGGCGCGAGGACGTCCCCTTGGACGTCGTGGAGAAGGAGCGGGCGATCTACCGCGAGCAGCTACGGGAGCAGGGCAAGCCCGAGAAGGTCTGGGACAAGATCGTCGACGGCAAGCTCGTGAAGTTCTACGCCGACGCCTGCCTCGTCGATCAGCCGTTCGTGAAGGACCCGGAGAAGAGCGTCGGCCAGCTCACCACCGAGCTGATCGCTCGGATCGGCGAGAACGTCCAGATCCGGCGCTTCGTCCGCTACCAGCTCGGCGAGACGACCACGGCGGGCAAGTAGGACGCTACCCCGCCTTCGCGATCCGCCTCGCCACCCACGTCGCGACGGCCATGATCGTGATCTGCGGGTTCACGCCGAGCGCCTCGGGGAAAAGGCTCCCGTCCGCGACGTGGAGCCCGGGTAGATCGTGGGTACGGCCATCGGGGCGGACGACCGCTTCGTCGGGGTCGGGGCCCATCCGGCAGGTACCCATCGGGTGGCTCGCATAGACGTTGAGGGCGTGCAGGGGGACGCCCGCCGTCAACGGGCGCAGCGCCTCCTCCAGCGTCTTCACCGGCCGCTCGCCGATGAGGCCGGAGTAAAGCTCCGCGGCCCCGGCGGCCGCGTAGACCTTGCAAACGAAGCGCAGCGCCTGGACGAGCCGCTCGCGGTCCTCGTCGATCAGGCTGTACTCGATATTCGCGCGGCCGTCGCCGGAGGGACGGACGGTCCCCGACGTCCGATCGGCGATCATCGCGCCGCAGGAGGCCATCCTGTTCATCTTGGCGAGGTTGCCCGCGAGTGTGGGCCCGGCGAGCGCGTAATAGGTCTCGGGCGTGGACGTGAACGTCTCGATGGTGATCCCCTCGTCCTCCATCTCGACGTAGTAGCCTTGCGTGACGCCGCTCCAGAGCCGGATGTCCTGGTCGAAGAAGGCGATGGTGCCCGTGCCCGGATGGACGTGCAGGTTGCGGCCCACCTGCCCGCTCCGGTTGCAGAGGCCGCTCTGCCAGAGGAGCATCGGCGTGCCCACGGCGCTTCCGGCGAGCACGGTCTTCTCGGCCCGAACCTCGAAGCGCCCCACGGACCGATCGTCGGGGGAGAGCAGCGTCCCCTCGACGCCGACGCATCGGCCGTGCTCCTGCAAGACCCGCTCGACCCGGCAGCCGGTGTAGATGTCGGCGCCGTCCTCCTCGGCGTCGCGCAAGAGCGTCAGATCGACGCTCGCCTTGCCGCCGGTCGGGCAGCCGAACTGGCAGACGCCGCAGCCCTGGCAGCCGGGCGCGTTGCGGGAGATGAAGTCGCCCTTGACCCCGAGCGCCTCGACCCCCTTCTTGAAGATCAGGTTGTTCGCCCGCGCGATGTCCGGCGCCGTCGGGGCGACGAAGAGCCGCTTCTCGATGTCGTCGTAGATCGAGTCCAGCTCGCCGGGCGCGGCCCAGTCGAGGCCGAAGGACTGCCAGCGGCGGCGCACCCGCTCGGGGGCCCGGAAGCAGATGCCGGAGTTGACGAGCGTCGATCCCCCCACGCCGCGGCCGCCGGGCAGCGGGATGTAGCTCTTGCCCGACATCACCCGCGTGTTCCCCTCCTGATAGAGGTTGCGGTAGGCAACCGAGGGTTTGGGGACGAACTGCGTGGGGCGCCACCGCCGGCCCTCCTCGAGGAGGATGACCTTGGCGTTCGCCGCCGCGAGGACGCGCCCGGCGGCGGCGCCACCCGCGCCGGTGCCGACGATGCAGACGTCGGTCACGAGCCGCAGCGGCGAGCCGTCGCGCGGGGCCTTCTCGTGGCCGGCGATGCTCACAGGATCTCCCCGGGCTCGCGCGGCGGCGGCGTGCAGCCGAGGCCCCAGCCCATCCCGGCGAGCACCCTCTCGCTCTCGAAGTAGCCCCCCGCGCAGGCGAAGAGGATCGCGCGGTGGGCCATTCGCTGGCCGTAGATGCGGCTGTGTTCCCAGGCCGAGAGGACCCGTCGGCGCGCGGGGAGCGACAGGCGCGAGAAACGGGTGAGGCTGCCGAGCGTGACCGCCGGGCTGTACTCGATCGAGCGGAGGAGCAGCTTGAAGAGGCGGGCCTTCGGACGCGGGATCTCGGAGATGTAGCGATCGAAGAAGCGGGCGACGCCCGCCTCCTCGGCACTGACGGTGAACTCGCCCGCGGGGAAGAACGTGTCGGCGACCGCCTTGGCGGTCAGGTACTCGGCCTCGGTCAGGGCGCGCAGGGACGGGCCCGGGATGCCGGAGCCGAAGCAGGCGCGGTAGAGCAGCCCCCCGGACGCGGCGGTCGCGGCCGTCCAGATCGCGCCCTTGAAGAGGGTGCGGCGCCCAAAGCGCGTCTCGGGCGGGAAGGTGATCTGGGGCATGGAGACAGGCATCGACCCGGGGACCGCACCCTACTCCCGGCGCCCGCGCCGCACAACGTTTTCGCTCACCGAGACCCAGGGGTTTCCGGCCTCTAGGAAGCGGAGCTTCTTCTTCGCCCACGGGCCGGCGTAATCGACGCCGATCCGCGGCGTCGTCACGACGATCCCCGCGGGCCTGCCCGGCCGCAGATGCAGCGCGCCGCCGCATAGGTCGGCACCGTTCAGGCTCCGGTCGATGGAGAGCGCCTTGCAGAGCCGTCCCGGTCCACGGGTGGAGGCGGCGATCCCCTCGACCGGCTCGAGCGCGCGGATCAGCACGGCCGCCGCGTGGCCCTCCGGGTTCGTGACCACGTTGAGGCAGTGGTGCATGCCGTAGATCAGGTAGACGTAGGCGTGGCCCGGCGGGCCGAACATCACCTCCGTCCGCCCTGTCCGGCCGTGGAAGGCGTGGCAGGCGCGATCCTCCGGTCCGACGTACGCCTCGACCTCGACCACGCGGCCGACGGCCCGGCCGGACGGCAGCACGCGGACGAGCTCGGCGCCGATGAGGCCGCGGGCGACCACCTCGGCGGGCTGGGCGTAGAACTCGCGGAGGAAACACATGGGACCGTCGAAGAACGCGCGAGACTATGCGATCTCTTCCAGGACGAGCGCCGGGACGGCGTCGGCGAAGACCCGGAAGAGGTCGGCGTCGAGGTGGCCCGCCTTCGCCTCGAACGCGAGGATGTCGAGCGCCTCCTCGCGCGGAACAGCCTTCTTGTACGGACGGTCGCTCGCGGTGAGCGCGTCGTACATGTCCGCGATGGTCATCATCCGGGTCTCCAGGCCGATGGCCGGCGAGAGCAGGCGGCGCGGATAGCCGCTGCCGTCCAGCTTCTCGTGGTGGCCGTGCGCGATGTCCGGCACGCGACGCAGCGCCCGCGTCCAGGGGATCTGGGAGAGGAAGCGGAACGTGTGGGTGACGTGCGATTCGATCTCGCGCCGCTCCTCGTCGGACAGGCTGCCGCGCGGGATCGAGAGGCGGGCGGCCTCGTCGCTCGTGAGGTAGGGCGCCTCGCCGGCCCCGTCCGGATAGCGAAGCGCGGCGATCTGCGCGAGCCTTTCGAAGCCATCCCCGGCGAGCACGTTCGGGCGGTCGCAGCCCTGGACGAACGCGAGGAGCTCGTCGATGCGCGCGAGATCGGCGCAGAGGCGCGCTTCTTCTTCGCGCCGGCGGGCCGCGAGATCGGCCCCCCCAGCCTCCTGGAGCGCGAGGAGGCGGCGGGCGGAGGCGAGCTCGGCGGTGCGACGGATCAGCGCGAAGCGTTGTTCGAGGACGGCGCGCTCGTGCGGATAGAGTTTGTTCGCCTTGACGAGCACGTGCTCGCGCACGCCCACCTTTCCGAAGTCGTGCAGCAGCGCCGCGTAGCGCAGCTCCTGGAGCTCGTCGGCGGTGAAGACCCGGCCAGCCCAGGGACCGCTCTCGACGCGCTCGAGCCGGCCCGCGAGCCCGACGGTCAGCTTCGCGACCCGCTCGCTGTGGCCGGCGGTCGTCGGGTCGCGCGATTCGATCGCCACGACCGATGCCCGGACGAACCCCTCGAAGAGCCGCTGGATCTCCTGGTGGAGCAGGGCGTTGTCGATGGCGGCCGCCGCCTGGCCGCCGAGCCCTTCGAGCAACCCCTGGTCCTCGCCGTTGAACGGCCGGCCGTCGCGGCGGTTGAGCGCTTGCAACACGCCGACGACCTCGCCCCCGTCGGCCGAGCCGGCCCGCTTCATCGGCACGGTGAGGAGGCTCTTCGTCCGGTAGCCGGTGGCCTGATCGATCGCCCGGTGGAACCGCGGATCCGCGTAGGCGTCCGGAAGGTTCAGCGCCTGGCCCGTCGACGCGACGTGGCCGACGACGCCCGTCCCGAGCGGCGCGCGGATCTCCTGCGCCGTGCCGGGGAGCCCCTGCGCGACCCGGGTCCAGAGCTCGCCGCGGTCGCGATCGAGGACGAAGATCGAGCAGCGGTCCGCCTCGGCGACCCGCGCGGCGGCCTCGACGATCATCCCCAGCAGGCGATCGAGATCGCGCTCGACCGCGAGCGCCCGGGCGATCTCCAGGATCGACGAGAGCTTCTCGCAGCGCCGCGCGAGTCCGGCCGGGTCCACGACAACGTCCTTATCACACCTCGGGCCGCCGCCCTCCGCGGCCGGCGCGGTATCATGGCCAGGGTGATCGTCGAGTGTCCCACCTGCCGCTCGCGCTACGACATCCCGGACCGGCGGCCGGGGACGCAGGTGCGCTGTCGCTGCCGCGCGCTCTTCTCCGTGCCGGCGCCCGCCGAGACGGCCGGCGCCCTCGCCTGCCCGATCTGCGGAGCTCCCGCGCGCTTGGACGAGACCTCCTGCCGTTACTGCCGGTCGGCGCTCGCCACGGCAGCCTGTCCGCGCTGCCTCGGCCGCGTCTTCGAGGGCCATCGCTTCTGCCCGCACTGCGGGGCGCGGCTCGGGGCCGAGGGAGCCGTGCCGCCCGGGGCCAAGCCACGCCTCTGCCCCCGCTGCGCTCCGGCCCTCCGTCCCCTCACCGCCCACGTCGTGGCGGGCACGCTCCTCGACGAGTGCCACGCCTGCGGCGGCGTCTTCGTCGATGCCCACGCGTTCCAGCGGCTCGTCGAGGAGCGCGACCGGCAGGCCGTCGCGCTCGAGAGGGGAGTTTCCTCTCCGGGCGCTGGCCGCCCCGCCCCGGGCGCGGCGGCTCCGGTCCGCTACCTCCCGTGTCCTGACTGCGGCGTCCTGATGAACCGCAAGAACTTTGGCGAGCGCTCCGGGGTGGTCATCGAGTATTGCAAGCCCCACGGCTTCTGGTTCGATCAGGACCAGCTCGGGCAGGCACTCCGGTTCGTTATGGCCGGCGGCCTAGAGGAGTCGAGGCGTCGCCAGCTCGAGGAGCTGGATCGGGCGCTCGCGCACAAGCGGGACGAGCTGGCCGACCCGGCGGCCGGCGCCGGGACCGGCCTGCTCGGCCGCGGCGTCTTCCAGCCGGCGGGCGGCCTCCTCGTCGACGCGGCGGCGGCGCTCCTCTCGCACCTGTTTCGCCATTAGCCTTGTTCGCCCCCGTGCGTTAGAAGAGGCCCCATGCACCCGGGGACCCTCCTGCGGCGCTTGCGCCTGGACGTTGACGCGGCCATGCGGCAGGATCCCGCCGCCCGCAGCGTCGCCGAAGTGATCCTCTGCTACCCCGGGCTGCACGCCCTCTGGGTGCACCGGCTTTCGAACCTCCTCTGGAACCGCGGCCTCGTGGTCCTGCCTCGCTTCCTCTCGCACCTCGCTCGCTTTGCAACGGGAATCGAGATCCACCCGGGGGCGGCGATCGGGGAGGGGGTGTTCATCGATCACGGGATGGCGGTGGTGATCGGCGAGACGGCACAGGTGGGCGACGGCTGCGTGCTCTACAAGGGCGTCGTCTTGGGCGGCGTCAGCCAGGCTCGGGTACGCCGGCACCCCCGACTCGGCCGCGACGTCGTGGTGGGCTCGAACGCTTGTGTTCTCGGGGCGATCGACGTGGGCGAGGGCGCGCGCATCGGCTCGGGCTCGGTCGTAATCCGCGACGTGCCCGCGGGCGCCACGGTCGTCGGCGTCCCGGGCCGCGTGGTCGCGGGCCATCGCGACGCGATGGACCAGCACGCCGACCTTCCCGACCCGGTCGCGGAGGCCATCGAGCGGCTCGACCGGCGGCTCGACCGCGTCGAGGCCGCCTCCGGCATCCGCCGCGAGCCCGAGAGCGCGGACGGCAGCCGCTTCGACGGCGTGGTCGAGGGGCGGCGCGACGGCGATGGCGCGCCGGTCGCCATCGCGGCGGCCCGTCGCCCGCGGCGAAAGAAGGCGTGAGACCCGGGGAGCCCAGCCAGATGGCCGCGTGGGTGGCATGACGCCCCTCTTGCCGCGGGAGGCTGGGCTCATCGAGCGCGGCTCCTCGCTCCAGTCGGACCGGTCGACCGAGGCGCTCGGCCACGCCCTGCTGCCCTCGCGTTACGCCTTGCCCCTTCGCTCCCTCGGGACCCGGCATGTCGCCGTCGCCCGCGCCTGACCGCAGACGAGGTTCCCATGACCGACAAGCTCGTTCTCGCCGCCGTCCTGGCCGCCGCGCTGCCCGCGCGGCCGGTCGCGGATCCGTCCATGACCCGGTACGAGGACCGGCTCTTCCAGTCGTTCGTCACCCGCTTCTATCAAGGCTGGTTCGACTTCCGGCCGGGCGACGCCACCGAGGCCGGCCTGCACGACCGCGACTCGAAGATGCCCGATCTCTCCCGCGCCTCGATCGGCACCGAGGTCGAGCGGCTGCGAGCGGCGCTGGCGGAGCTCTCCTCCCTGGAGCCGGATCGGATGAACGAAGACGACCGGATCGATCGCGAGCTGCTCCTCCTCTCGATCCGGGCCGAGCTGCTGGATCTCACCGCGGTTCGATCCTGGAGGCGCCAGCCCGCCTACTACAACGACCGGATCTCGTGGGCGATCTTCGCCCTCGTCAAGCGCACCTTCGCGCCGCCCGAGACTCGCCTCGCCGACGTGATCGCCCGAGAGCGCGCCATCCCGCGCCTGCTCGAACAAGCCGAGGCGAACCTCGAAAACCCGCCGAAGCTCTGGGTGCAGGTCGCCCTCGAGGACGCGGACGGAACCGCCTCGTTCCTTCAGCACGACGTCCCCGCGGCCTTCGCGGGCGTTGGAGGTCCGGACCTCCAGGCCGCGCTGCGGGAGGCGACCGGAGCGGCCGTCGCCGCCTACCATCGTTACCAGACCTGGCTCACCCGCGATCTCATGCCGCGCGCGAACGGCGACTTCCGCCTCGGCGAGGAGCGATACCGGCTGAAGCTGCTCTACGAAGAGGACGTCGACGTGCCGATCGACCGGCTCATCGCCGTGGGCGAGGCCGAGTTGGCTC
The DNA here is from genome assembly GCA_021807105.1 of Myxococcales bacterium. Taxonomy (GTDB): domain Bacteria; phylum Myxococcota; class Myxococcia; order Myxococcales; family JAKAPL01; genus JAKAPL01. Next base: position 8,888 of record JAKAPL010000021.1, read on the forward strand.
GGCAGAAGGCCCGCCTCGAGGCCACCGCGCGTCAGATCGACCCGACGCGCCCCGCGCGCGAGGTCCTCGCTTCGCTCCTGCACGAGCACGCGCCCGCGGATCAGATCATCCCGCGCACCCGCGACCTCCTCGCCTCGCTGCGCGACTTCTGCAGCTCGCATCGGATCGCGGGCATGCCCTCGGAGGTCCTGCCGATCGTCACCGAGACGCCGCCGTTCGCCCGCGCCTTCACATTCGCCTCGATGGACACGCCGGGCCCGTTCGAGACGAAGGCGACCGAGGCGTACTTCTACCTGACGCTCCCCGAGCCGGGCTGGGCGCCCGAGCGCACCGAGCAGCACCTCGAAGCCTACTGGCGAGGCGACCTCGTCAACACCGCGATCCACGAGGCGTACCCCGGCCACTACCTCCAGTTCCTCTGGCTGCCGCGCGCGAAGACGCGGGTGCGCAAGATCGTCGCCGCGAACACGTTCATCGAGGGCTGGGCCCACTACACCGAGGAGATGCTGCTCGAACAGGGCTACGGCAACGACGACCCCAAGCTCTGGATCTCCGAGGAGCAATGGGCGCTCGTCCGCGTCTGTCGCTATCTCGTGGGCCTGCGCATGCACACACGCGGGATGCGCCTCCCGGACGCGGTCGCCTTCTTCGAGAAGAACGCCTACCTCCCCCACGCGAACGCGGTGCGCGAGGCGGAGCGCGGCACGGCGGACCCGCTCTACCTGTACTACACGCTCGGTAAGCTCGAGATCGAGAAGCTGCGGGACGACTGGCGGGAGAAGATGGGGCCCGCCTACACGCTCGAGGGCTTCCACGACGCGCTCCTCTCCCTCGGCGCCCCACCCATTCCGATTGCCCGCGAGCTGATGCTCGGCCGCCGCGGCGACGCCTTGTAGTCCGCGCCAGCGGCGGCGCGATTTGCGCTCTCCCAAGGCCCCCCGATGGCCGCAATCTCCGCGCTCCTCCTCTCCGCGCTCCTCTCGGCGCTGCCCAACGGCGCTCGCCTCTACCGCGTCCTGTCGGACGGCCGGGACGCGGGGGCGGCGAGCCTTCTCCTCCGGCGCGCTCCCGGCGGCGGGCTCTCCTGGCGCTGGCGATCGCGGATCGCGGTCTCGAGGAGTCCGTGCCTGTTCTCGGAGGAGCAGAGAAGCGGCACCTGGCGCCCCGGCGAGCCCGTGCCGGACGAGATCGCCGCGAGCCTCGTACACGGCGAGCCCGGGAGGTGGGTCGCGACCCGGCTTTCGGGAGAGGCAGCCCGCGTCCTGCCCGGCGCGGATGGCCTGCCGGACGGCGTCGTCCTCGACGTGCTCGGGATCTCCTATGTCGCCGCGCCCGCGGCCGCCCTGTCTTGGAACCGCTGCCGCGCTGGCGTCCTCGACGAAGGGCTGAAGGTCCAAGGGGCGCTGGGCATCCGGCCGCGCCGGCTGCGGGAAGCCGAGTGGAACCTCGGCGGCCGGATCATCCAGGTCTCGGTTCCCGACCTGCCGCCGCCTCCCGACGTCGTCGCCGCCGTGGACGGCGAATACGCGCGCGCCGCGGGGCGCGACTGCAAGACGGTCGCCGCCGCGCTGGCCCGGAGACTCTCGGACGTGGGGCGCAAAGCATGGATCGTCGCCGGGCTCCTGCTCGATCACGGCCGGCTTTGGCCCCATGCCTGGGTGCGCGTCCAGGTCGGGGGCGTCTACCAGGCCGTGGACGCGACGACCGGGCTCTCCTGGGCCGACGCAGGCCGGATCGAGGTCGGGCCGCTCGAAGGTGGGAACCGGCTGGGGACGGGCGCGGAGCTGCTCCGGCTGCGCAAGGCGAAGGTGACCCTCGTCAGCGCCTCGCCCGCAGATTGAAAGCGCTCGACGGCTGAATCACCGGCTCGCGCCGGGCCAGGGCAGGCCGGGGGCGGCCGACGGAGCGCCTTCGCCCCAGGTGAGCGCCTGCGGGAAGCCGCAATAGAGGGTCGAGAAGATCCCCGCCGGCCTCCCGTTGCCGGAGTCCCCGACGCCGCCGAAGGGGAGCAGCCCGTTGGCCCCGACCGTCGGCAGGTTCCAGTTGACGACGCCGGCCCGGAGGCGGGGCGCGAGCCGTTCGAAGCGGGCGCGGTCACCGGTAAAGAGCGCCGCGGTGAGGCCAAAGTCGGTGTCGTTGGCGATCGCGATCGCATCCTGCTCGCTCCCTGCGGGCCAGATCGCCACGTCTGGACCGAACAGCTCGTCGCGCTGGTAGTGCGAGCCCGGGACGCGCCTTTCGACGCGGTGGACGCCGGGCGAGACGTACCAGCCGGGCCGATCCGCCGAAACGACGCGGGGGGCGAGGAGCGCCGTCGCCCCCTCCCTGCACCCTGCCTCGCACGCGGCGAGGAAGGCGTCCCGCGCGGCGGCACCGATCAGCGGCCCCATGAAGACGTCCTGGCGCGCGAAGTGGCCGACGGAGAGGCCCGAGGCGACCTCGACGAGCTTCTCCTCGAAGGCGGGGAGCACGCGCTGCTCCACCACCACGCGCGAGGTCGAGGAGCAGCGCTGCCCCGCCGTCGCGTAGGCGCCGTAAGCGACGAGCTGGGCCGCGAGATCGAGATCGGCGTCGGCGAGCACGAGGGCCGCGTTCTTCCCGCCCAGCTCCAAGGCGAGAAGCTTGCCCGGCCGGTCCGCGTTGGCCCGGGCGATGGCTCGGCCGATCGCGAGCGAACCGGTGAAGAGCACGCCGTCGACCGGAGCTTGTTCCGCGAGCCAGGCCCCGACTTCGCCGCCGCCCTGCACGACGTTGACGACGCCCGGCGGTAGGTCGGCCGCGGCGAGCAGCTCCGCGTAGAGCGCCCCGGCCGCGGGCGTCTTCTCCGAGGGCTTCACGACCACGGTGTTCCCGAGCAGCAGCGCCGGCACCAGGTGGCCGTTCGGGAGGTGGGCGGGGAAGTTGAACGGCCCCAGCACCACGAGCACTCCGTGCGGGCGGTAGGACCAGCCGGCCTGCCGCCCGGGGAGGAGCACCGGCGCCACGAGCCGAGCCCCTCCCTCCAGCGTCGCCTTGACCTTGGCGGCGAGCAGCGCCGCCTCGGAGAGCGCCTCCCAGCCCGGCTTGCCAACCTCCCGCGAGAGAGCCGAGGCCATCGCGTCCACGCGGGCGGCGAAGACGCCGCGGAGCCGCTCGATCGCCCGCGCGCGCTCGTCCATCGAGAGCGCCGCCCATGCGGGCTGCGCGCGCCGCGCGGCCTCGACCGCCTGCCGGGCCGCGGATCGTGCGAAGGGGAACTCGCCAAGGACGTCGTCGGTGTCGGCGGGCGAGACCGACCGGATCAGGCCATCCGGGTGCTCCACGGGCGTGAACCGGCCGTCGATGAAACTGCCCGACGGGAAGCTCACGAGCGCGAAGCCGCCCGAGGCGTGGACCACGGAGTTCGAGACGGCATGGCTGCGGCTTAAGGGTAATCCAGGGCCGGGCAGACGCCGGCGTCGGTGGGGGCCGCGCACTTGTATCCCGAGGGCATGAGGCAGCCGCCGTCCCGCGGGAGGCAGGCGCCGCCGCTCCACGGACAGCAGAGATCGCCGGCCGCGCAGTCCGCTCCTCCGCCGCAGCCGCCCGCGTCGCAGTCGCCGGCGTCACAGGCGCTCACGCAGACGCCCATGCAGGTGGAGCCCGCGCAGCAGTGGAGCGCGACGCCCGCGCAGTCTTCGCCCTCGGCGAGGCAGACGTCGCCGCTGCTTCCCGAGCTGCTGCTCGTGCTCGTCCCCCCGCTGGACGAGCCGCCGCCCCCCGTAGAGCCCGACGTGCTGCTCCCGCCGCCGGAGGAGCTGCTCCCCGTGCTCCCGCCGCTGGTCGAGGTCGTCGATCCGCCGCCGGAGGTGGACGACGCGCCGCCCGTCGAGCTGCTCGCCCCGCCGCCCGAGGAGGACGTCCCGCCGTCGTCGGCCGGCGCGACCGCCCAGCAGAGACCCTCATAGCACGTGCCTCCGTTGCAGCACGGCGGCCCGCCGCCGCAGGTCGCCCGGATCGGCACGCAACCGCCTCCGTCGAGGAGCACGTCGGGGACGCAGACACCATCCGCGTCGCGGCAGACGTAGCCGGGACAGCAGGGGGTGAGGGTGCAATCGAAGCCGTCGCCGGGCAGGCAGCCCGCGTCGGGCTGGACGAAGGGCGCGTGGCCGGCGTCCAGGCCGCCGCCGTCCGCGATCGCGCCGCCGTCGGAGGGGACCTCCCCGCCGTCCGCGGCGACGCCCGCGTCCTCGTGGGGAGAGCCGCCGCCGCAGGCGACGAGCGCGTTCACAACGGCCGAGGCGATGAAGAGGGAGAAAAAGCGCATGAGGATCCTCCGGGGAGTACGGTCAGCTTCGCCGAAGAGAGCCCGGAGCGCAACCCAAACCCGGCCGCTGCCTTACATCGATCCCTGCCAGAGGGCGACGCCGCCGCCAGGGACGGGCGCGACCGAGACGCTCTCGTCCTTCGTGCCGCCGGGCCCTTTGAGGCCGGTGACGAGCATCCAGGTCCCGCCTACGGCGAGGAGCGCGCTGGTCGCGATCCAGAAGATCCCCGCGTCGGTGTACCGGCCGATCTCCGCGGTGTAGGCGTTGCGAGCGTTGGAGGTGGCTCGACCCGCGTTGCCGTTCGCGATGCCGAGGGAGTCGAGCGCGAAGCCACCCTCGTAGGCGGGGAGAATCGCGGCGGCGAGGACGGCGGCCCCGGCCCCGATGAGCCACGGGGAGTTCGCGCGCGGCGCGGCGGCCTCGGCGGCGGGAGGCGAGGCCGCCAGGGTCTTCTCCTCCGGCGGGCCGAGGTCCTCCGCGGGTGCGGGGCTGGGCGGAGCCGGGGTCGCGCGAGCGGTCACGACCGGTGCGGGGGGCGCCGCGGGCGCGGCCGGGCTCGCGGCCACGGGAGGCGGCGGCACGGCCCGCGCGGGGCCGACGAGCGGCTCGGGCGTCAACTCCGCGGGCGGGGCGGGAAGGGGCGCCGCCGCAGCACGGGAGGCCACGCGACGGTGGCGTGGCCGCGGGGAGAGCGTTCTCTCGATGCGGGCGATGGTCCGGCGTACCCCGCGCGCCACCGGGCCGAGGGGGTTCCTCTTCAGGAAGGCACGGTAGAGCGCGAGCGCGTCGCCGAGCCGGCCGACACGCTCGGCGTGGCGCGCCGACGCGAGGAGCCTGCCCGCGCCGCTGGACACGGCCGAAGAGTCGGGGCCAGCGACCGCGGCGGCGGATCCGCCGGTGGGCGCGCCCGTCGCGAGCGCGAGAGCGATGGCGAGAACGAGCGCCATGCCACGAGGGTAAGCGAGGGCGGCCCCGGCGTCAAAACCGCGGCAGGGGCCCTGAAGCGTCATGAAGGGCAGCGGGAAGAGGTCGAGGGATTGGAAGAAGGAGGGCAGGCCATTCATGGCCGGCAACCCGACGCGGCGGAAGGGGCTCGACCGCGCAACCTCTTCCGGACCGCCTGCCGGCGCTCCTCTGGCAGGGAGAGCCCAGCTCCCCCCGCACCCCCATCACACCGCAGCCTCCGTAAGCCCGTCTTATTCACGGTTCGGCGTAGCGAGGCGTTCGAGACCGCGAGCCGAGAAGGGCAAGCGAGAGCGACGACCGACGAGGCGTCGCGTAAAGCACCTCCCCCCGAAGTCGTTTGGAGGGTGGCAAGCCCCCCGCGAGGAGGTACGGAGCGAGCACACCCCCCCATGTCGTTGTAGGGGTGGCAAGCCCCCCCTTCGGGAGGCGCGGGATCGGACGCCGCAGCAGCCGGACCGTGAATAAGACGGGGTAAGAGCATCCCTAAATGTTTGCGCGGCGAGAGCATTCTCGGAAGTAGTAGATCAGAGGGGCCGGGGCCACGCATCCCCCGGGGTTAGCTTCTTACGGACACGCTCGGAGTTCACGGCCAGGTTTGACCGGGCCGGCCGAGTGAACTACACGAGGAGCCCATGCGGCGGCTCGTTTTTACGCTCTCGCTCCTCACCTCTGGCTGCGGCTACCTCCTGCCGAGCTGCGCGACGACGCCCCCATGCCCTGCCGGGCAGGTCCAGTGCAGCCAGGAGAGTTGCGCGGACCTGCAGGCGGACGCGAAGAACTGCGGGGCGTGTTTCAACGTCTGCGCCGCGGGACTAGTCTGCCGCGGGATCGCCGATGGCGGGGCTGCCTGCGCCTGTCCCGCGGAAGGGGCCGCGCTCGTCAACGGGCAGTGCCTGGACCTCCAGTCCGACCCCGACAACTGCGGGGCGCCGGGGACCGTCTGCAGCCGCGGGGAGGTGTGCCTCTCGGGCTCTTGCGGATGCCCATCCGGACCGCTCGGGACGCTGACGCTCTGCGGCTCGGGCGCCACCGAGGCCTGCGTGAACCTTCAGGTCGATGCGCTTCATTGCGGCTCGTGCGCCACCACGTGCGACCCGAGCACGGAGTGCATCGGGGGCAAGTGCCTGTGTGGCGACGGGAGCGCGCCGCCGTGCAGCGGGACCGACGGGGGCACGGACGGCGGGGCTGGCGCGGGGACCGATGGGGGCCTCGACGCCGGAGCGGCGGACGCCGGCGTCCCGGACGGCGGAGCCAATGCCTGACGTGAGCGTCCGCCGAGGGAAGAGGGGCGCCGGGGCAAGCAGGAAGGCCGGACAAGGTATGACTAGGCCGGCGCGGACGACGAGGGCCTTGGATCCCATCGCGGAGCTCGACCTCGAGCTCGCGCGCCTCGCCCAGGCCGGTCTGGCGCGCGAGAACGTGTCGATCGACTCGGCGCAGGGTCCGGTGATCGAGCGCGGAGGCCAGAGGCTCCTCAACCTCGCCAGCAACGATTACCTCGCGCTCGCTGGCCACCCGCGCGTGCGCGCGGCCGCGGCCGAGGCGGCGATGACCTACGGCGCGGGGGCGGGGGCGAGCCGCCTGCTCGGCGGCGACCTACCAGTCCATCGGGCGCTGGAGGCGGACCTCGCCGCGCTCCTCGGGACAGAGGGCGCGCTACTCTTCCCGAGCGGGTGGCACGCGAACACCGGCGTCATCCCGGCCCTCGCCGACGAAGGCGACGCCATCTTCTCCGACGCGCTCAACCACGCCTCGATCGTGGACGGCTGCCGGCTCTCCAGGGCGCGGCGCTACGTCTACCGCCACGCGGACGCCGAAGATCTGGAGGCGCTGCTCACGCGAACCAGGGCCCGACGCAGGCTCATCGTGACCGACAGCCTCTTCTCCATGGACGGCGACGCCGCCCCGCTCCCCGACCTCGTGTCCCTCGCCGAGCGGCACGGTGCGCTGGTCATGGTCGACGAGGCGCACGCGGTCGGCGTCTACGGCGACGGGGCGGGGCTCTGCCGCGAGCTGGGCGTCGAGCGGCGCGTCCACGTCCGGATGGGAACGCTCGGCAAGGCGCTCGGCGCTTCTGGGGCCTTCGTCGCCGGCGAGGAGCGGATCCTGCGCTTCCTCGTCTCCCGCTGCCGCTCGTACATCTTCACCACCGCGCCTGCCCCGGCCCCTTGTGGCGCGGCGCGAGCGGCCGTCGCGATCGTCCGTTCGGAAGAGGGGCACCGGCTGCGCGAGGCGATCCGGTCGCGGGCACGCGGCTTCGCGGCGGCGCTCTCGGCCGAGGGGCTCGACGTCCTCGACGGGGGATTCCACCTCCTCGCGGCCATGCTCGGCGAGCCCAAGCGAGCGATGCGGGCGACCGCGGATCTGGAGGAGGCGGGCATCTTCGCGCGCGCGGTGCGCCCCCCGACCGTGCCGACCGGCACATCGCGGTTGCGCCTCTCGGTCTGCGCCGCCCACGACCCGGCGCGCCTCTCCGAGGCGGCGCGCGCCATCGCCAGGGCGGCCCGCGCGCCGGCCCGGCGGCGGGTCGGAACGTGATCGACCACGAGCGGCTCGTCGAGCTCGACCGGCGCCATCTCTGGCACCCGTTCACCCAGATGCAGGGGTGGCTCGATGACGATCCGCTGATCATCGAGCGCGGCGAGGGGGCGTATCTCTTCGACACCCGAGGGCGGCGCTACCTGGACGGCGTCTCCTCGCTCTGGGTCAACGTCCACGGCCACCGCAAGGCGGAGATCGACGAGGCCGTGCGCGCGCAGCTCGACCGCGTGGCCCATACGACGCTGCTCGGCCTCTCGAGCGTGCCGGCGATCGAGCTGGCGGAACGGCTCGCGAGCGTGGCCCCGCCGGGGCTCAGCCGCGTCTTCTACTCGGACAGCGGGAGCACGGCGGTCGAGATCGCGGTCAAGATCGCGTTCCAGTGCTGGAAGCAGCGGGGGCGGCCTTCGAAACGGCAGTTCCTCGCGCTCGGCGAAGCTTACCACGGCGACACGATCGGTTCGGTTTCGCTCGGCGGGATGGATCTCTTCCACGGCATCTTCCAGCCGTTGCTCTTCCCGGTGCTGCGGGCGCCAGAGCCGTACTGCTACCGCTGCCCGCTTTCCCGGCGGCCGGAAGAGTGCGAGATGGCTTGCGCGCGGGAGGCGGAGCGGCTCATCGAAGCCCACGCGGGGGAATTGGCGGCGGTGGTCGTCGAGCCGATCGTCCAGGGGGCAGCGGGGATGATCGTCCAGCCCCCCGGCTGGCTGCGGCGCGTCTGGGATGCCTGCCGCGCGCACGACGTCCTGTTCATCGCCGACGAGGTCGCGGTCGGCTTCGGGAGGACGGGCACGCTCTTCGCCTGCGAGCAGGAGGGCGTCGTCCCCGACCTGCTCTGCCTCGCCAAGGGGATCACCGGAGGCTACCTGCCGCTCGCCGCGACGCTCGCGACCGAGTCGGTCTTCGAGGCGTTCCTCGGCGCGTACGAGTCGGACCGGACCTTCTTCCACGGCCACACCTACACCGGCAATCCGCTGGCCTGCGCAGCGGCGATCGCGAGCCTCGACCTGCTGGAGGCCGAAAAGACCGTGGAGCAGGTGGAGCCCGCCGCGGAACGGCTCGCCGCGGGTCTCGCGCCGCTCGGGGACCATCCCCACGTGGGGGAGATCCGGCAGCGCGGGCTCATGGTCGGGATCGAGCTGGTCGCCGACCGAAAGACGCGCGCGCCCTTTCCCCGCCCCTTGCGCATGGGCCACCGGGCGATCCTGGAGGCGCGCCGGCGCGGGGTCATCTTGAGGCCGCTCTCCGACGTGGTCGTGCTGATGCCGCCGCTCTGCCTCTCCGGCGCGCAGATCGACGAACTGGCGGCGGTGACCGTGGCCTCGATCGAGGCGGCGACGACGGGGGCGTAGGTGGACGGCCTCTTCGTCGCCGGCACGGACACGGGCGCTGGGAAGACGTTCGTGGCCGCCGCGCTCTGCCGCGCGCTGCGGCGCGCGGGGATCGACGTCGCGGGCGTGAAGCCGTTCGAGACCGGCTGCGACCCGAATCCCGCCGACGCGGAGGCGCTGGAGGCCGAGGCGCACAGCGGGCTTCCGATCGATCTCCGCTGCCCCTGGCGCTTTCGCACGCCTGTCGCCCCGGCCGCCGCCGCGGCGCGGGAGCGGCCGGCGATCGCCCACGGGACGATGTTCCGCGCCGCGCTCGCCGTCGCGCGCCGGGCGGCGCGAGAGCGATTTGCCATCGTGGAAGCGGCCGGAGGACTGCTCGTCCCGATCGATGGGGCACGGACGAACCTCGACCTCGCGGCCGCGCTCGGCCTGCCGGTGCTGCTCGTCGGGAAGAACGCCCTGGGCACGCTCAACCACTGCGCGCTCTCCGTCGAGGCGCTGAGGAGACGGCGCGTGCCGATCCTCGGCCTCGTGCTCTCGCGCGGCCTCCTGCCCGCCGACGCGTCGCAGCGGACGAACGCCGAGTGGGCGCGCCGGATGTGCTGCGTGCCGGTCATCGAGCTCCCCCGGACGACCACCGGGCGGGCGGCTGCGACGCTGTCGCGAGCGTTCCTGGCGGACCTCCCGGCGATCGTCCGCCGGGGGAAGAGACTCCCCGAGGAAGGCGAGGAGGCGCGAGGGAGGAGCCGCCCCCCGGCCCTCCGAGCCTCCGCGGAACCCAGGAGCCCGCGTCGCGAACGGTGTCCCGGCGGCCAGCCGGATCGCCAGAGCGCGGGCGGGAACGGACGTGCGGGGGTGAGTCGCTGAATGGGGACGCTGGCCGCGCTCTGCTCGCTGGCGCTCGCCGCGCCTCCCGGAGCCCTCGGGCCGATGTCCACGCCTCCGCCCCCGCCGCCATCCGCGGGCTGGCAACCGCCCGTCGCGCCGCCCGGCATGGGCGAAGCCGTCGGTCTCGAGCCACCGGGCACGGCGCTGCCGCCGCGGGGGCTCTCCCTGCTGGGCGCGACGGCGCTGCCCGCCGGTGAGGTCGGCTTCGTCCTGGGCGCGGGCTTCCCGTACGCGACCGCCGAGATCCTCGGGCAGGCGCTCCCCGCGGTCGCGTTCTACGGGCGGCTCGACAGCCTCTACCGGCAGCTCGAGCTGGTGAGCGTGGGCGCGCGCTGGACGATCGAGGAGGACGATCGCCGGCAGGCGATCGCACTCCGCTTCGAGGCGGGCCAGACGATCTTCGGCGACTCCGAGGCCAGCGAGCTGGCGCAGGGCCCGGGCGTCATCACGCCCGCCTGGATCACCGGCCTGCGCGACCAGGCCCTCGGGTCATTTTTTACCGTCTCGACCCGCAACGATTCGGGGATGACGTTCTCGTTCGACGGCGGCGCGCAGATCGTCGTCCAGGATTTCCCGCAAGCCGAGGCCGGGACCCCGCCGCCCTTGGCGCTGGGACTCAACCTCCCGATGCATCTCCTCGCGGAGGTGCCGGTCGGCAAGAGCACGAGCCTCGCGTTCGTGGGCGGCGCCGATCTGCACCTGCTGGCGATCACCGCCCACCAGGGTTCGCTCGCCTTCCCCCTCTTCCTGGTCGCCCTCGACAGCCTCTTCTAGGAGGCTGGTGTGAAATGGGTGCCGTCGCGAGAAAACCGAGACCTAAGCCCGTCTTATTCACGGTCCGGCTGCTGCGGCGTCCGATCCCGCGCCTCCCGAAGGGGGGGCTTGCCACCCCTACAACGACATGGGGGGGTGTGCTCGCTCCGTACCTCCTCGCGGGGGGCTTGCCACCCTCCAAACGACTTGGGGGGGAGGTGCTTTACGCGACGCCTCGTCGGTCGTCGCTCTCGCTTGCCCTTCTCGGCTCGCGGTCTCGAACACCTCGCTACGCCGTACCGTGAATAAGACGGGCTAAGGCGAGACGGGCGCCCGAGGAGTGAACCGCGTCAAACGTACTCTTTGCAGTACGTTCTGCAGCGAAGCGACGAGGCCGCCCGTCGCGAGCGAAGGGATCGGCTTTCGCAGCAGGCAGCCATTTCACGCTAGCCTCCTAGTTGCCCATCGACCTCACCCCGTCACCCGTCATACGCCTCGTCCTGCTCGATCCGCGAGAGCACCCAGTCGAAGGCGCCCGAGGTCACCTCGGCCTTGCAGTACTCGCACTGGCCGGCCATGTTGATCGACAGTTCGGCCCCGCACTGCGGGCACTTCTTCTCCGCCGACGCCGCCCCCTGGACCGCGACGCCGCGGATGAGAGTCCAATACTCCCAGAACGGCCGCTCGTGGGATCGATCGCCCGAGAGCCGCTTGCCCGCATCGTTGATCGTGTAGTCGATCGCGGTCGCGTGCAGCCGGACGGTGATCGAGTCGAAGTAGGCGTCGCTCTCCACGTCGGCGAGATCGACGCGGGAGATGTGCGGCCTCTCGATGGCGTTGCGCACGCGCTCGCGCTGGTACAGCTCGATCCAGTGCGACCAGTCCTCGAAGAGCCGGTCGCTCGTGAACGGCCGCGCGCGCTTCCAGTCGCGCTCCGACCACGCCGCCTGCAGCTCGAGGAAGACGAGGTTCACGCGCGCCTCGAAGCCCTCGAAGGCGAATGCCGGATCGCGGGCCTGGAGCGCGCGCAGCCGGTCCGCGGCCCCGGGCGCGACGCGGGTGGGCAAAGGAGCGACCTCCGTCCCCGCGTCCGAGAAGAGCAGCGGCGCGCGCGCCTCGCGCTCGAGGATCTGGATCGACTCGACGAGCCAGTCGAACGCGCCGGTCGTCACCTCGTTGCCGCAGTAGCTGCACCGGCCCGCGACCACGTCGGCGAGCGGCCCACCGCAGCAAGGACAGGTGAAGACCCGCGTCTGCTCGGGCGGGCGCGAGCGGGCGTTCCTCGCCCGGACGAGATCCCAGATCTCGACCGCGTAGTAGGTCTGCCGCTTCCCGTCCGCCCCTTGCTCGGTGTAGTTGGTCTCGAAGCGGACCTTCACCCCGACCTTCGGCGCTTGCGGCAGCGCCGAGACAGACAGGAAGTGGAGGCCGCCGACGATCACCCCATCGACCTTGGCCGGCTGGTCGAGCGCGGCGAGCGTGGCGCGGGCGGGATCGGCGAGGTACGGAGCGAGCCGATCGATCGTCCCGGCCGCGCGCGCGCGATGGACCTCCTCGTAGAGCGCGTATAGGAAATCCTCGAAGAGCACGATCGAGAAGTGGGCGTCGAGCGAGCGCAGGCCGGCGACCTGGCGGCGGACGCCGGGAACGGGCGCGGGAGCGTCGGGCTGGAGATCGTCGGGGACGACGCCACCGTCGTCGAGGTCCCCGTCGCTCCCGAGGCCGCCGGACGCGCTCCAGTCGCGGCCGGCGGAGAATCCCCTGCCCTTGCTGGCGACCAAGACGCCCGCGACGATGAGCAGGAGGGGGATTCCCACCACCGGGTGGCCAGCCAGCAGCCAAACGAGCAGGAAGAGCAGGTCGCCGTTGCCGCCCCCGCCGCCGTACGAGACATGGCCCCCAAACGAGTGGCCCCCCGAGAAGTGACCGCCGCCGAACGAGTGGCCACCCGAGAAGGCGTGGCCGCCTCCCACGCGGGCGAGCGCGAGGGCGGCGGGCGCGAGGGGCGCGAGGATCGCGGGCGCCCTCCTCCACCACCGCCGGATCAAGCCGCCCCTCCCTCGTCGTCGATCTCATCGGGAAGCTCTTCGACCGGCCCGGCGCCGCGGGGATAGGCCCGCGCGAGGATCGGCCCGAGCGCGCCGAGGGCGGCGATGAAGCGATCGATGTCCGGACGGGCGATCGACGCATCGATCTCGCGCGCGGCGGCCGTCCACGCTTCACCGAGCGCCTCCGGGGCCACGCCCGTGTCCAGGATCAGCTCGACGCGCCGCTCGAAGAGCGAGACGAAGACGAGCAACGCGAGCCTATGCCTGGTCCGGGAGAGGCCATGCTCCCAGAAGGCGGCGCTCGCGGCCCGGCGCACCTGCGCCTCCCTCCGCTCGCGCGACGTCAGGAGCCGCCGCAGCGGCGCCACCCGCGAACAGACGAACGCTCCGGCGATGAAGGCGAGCGTCGCGTCGATCGGCACGGCCTCGAGCGAGAAGGGGATCGGGAGATAGACGAGCGCGGCGAGCACCGCGAGACTCACGAGAAAGCCGAAGAGGTAGTCGGGCGCGTGGCCGTCGTCCGATCGCGCCCGAAGGGCCACGACGACCTGCACCGCGGTCTTCGCCTCGATCTCCCGGACGGCCTTCGCCGCGCGTTCCCGCGCCTCGTCGCGGTAGAAGTGGTGGTGCGCCACGGGCGCGAGCCTAGCACGAAAAGTAACGATCGTTCAGTCGGCGATGGCGTGCGCCCGGCCGCGACGGCCCTCGCCGCGGACCAGAAGCTGGGTCGGGCGAACGTTGCCGAGCGCGGCGAGCAGGCTGTCCCGCACCCGCGGATGCTCGGCCTCCAGATCGTCGAGGAGCTTCTTCACCCGCCTGCGCTGAAGGTTCGGCTGCGAGCCGCACAGGTCGCAGGGGAGGATCGGGAATGCCATGGCCCCCGCGAAAGCGGCGATCTCCCGCTCGGCGCAGTAGACGAGCGGGCGGATGAGCGTGTTGCGGCCGTCTTCGGAGACAAGGCGCGCCGGCATCGCCTTGATCTGGCCGCTGAAGAAGAGGTTCAACAGCAACGTCTCGACGAGGTCGTCGCGGTGGTGACCGAGAGCGATCTTGTTGCATCCGAGCTCCACCGCCGCGTCGTAGAGGACCCCGCGGCGCATCCGCGAGCAGAGCCAGCAGCGCGTCTCGTCGGGTCCGAGCTTCCTGGTCACTACGGAGTACGTATCCGCGCGCAGCATCCGGTGCTCGTAACCGTTCCCGGCGAGCCAGTCGCGCAGCCGGTCGGCCGGGAAACCCGGTTGGCCCTGGTCGAGGTTCACGGCGAGCAGGGAGAAGCGGATCGGCGCGCGGCGGCGGAGCCTCTCGAGCAGGTGGAGGAGCGTATAGGAATCCTTGCCGCCCGAGACCGCGACCATGATCCGGTCACCGTCCTCGACGAGCGCGAAGTCCCCGATGGCGCGGGCGACCCGGTCCAGCAGGCGGCGCTCGAGCTTTTCGACTGACGGCTCCATCGCCGCGCGGTATACCACGGCGATGCGGCCCGCAGAGCCCGACCGGGAGGCCCGCGACGGCGGTGACGACAGCGCCCCCAGCCCCGACCCCACGGACCTCCGGCTGATGGCGCGGGCGCTCGCCATGGCATCTCGCGCCGCCCTGCGGGGCGAAGTGCCGGTCGGGGCGGTGATCGCGCGGGGCGACCGGGTCATCGCCGCGGCGAGCAACCGGCGCGAGTCGGCCCGGGACGCGACCGCCCACGCGGAGCTGCTCGCCATCCGGGCCGCGTGCGCCCGTCTGGGTGGCTGGCGCTTGACCGGTCTCACCCTGTACGTTACTCTAGAGCCTTGTCCCATGTGCGCGGGCGCGCTGGTGCAAGCCAGGGTCGCCCGCCTCGTCTATGGGGCCGCGGATCCGAAGGCCGGAGCCGCGGGCAGCTTGTTTGACATCCCGCGTGATTCCCGGTTGAACCATCGCCCGATGGTCACAGCCGGCGTGCTGGAGGAGGCGTCGGTCCGCCTGCTTCAGGAGTTTTTCAGAGCAAAGCGCTCGACGGCGGTGCGGGCGAGCGCGCGGGGCGCAGGGGCTCCCCGCGAAAGTCATTCGTAGAGGGCAAGCCCCCGGAGGATTCCGGCGCGAGAACGGCGGCTCCGGGCCCCCGACATTCAAGGAGAGATGGCCGAGCGGTTGAAGGCACTTGACTCGAAATCAAGCGTACCTTTACGGGTACCGGGGGTTCGAATCCCTCTCTCTCCGCAACGGTTCGCGAGCGCCGCGCGCGCCGCGTCAGGATCGCAGTCGTCTGCCGAGAACGGGTGGGCGTGGTGCGGCCGAACGAGGACCGCGACGACGTAAGGAGAGGTGACCGAGAGGCCGAAGGTGCACGACTGGAAATCGTGTGCGCCTCCAAAAGGGGTGCCGTGGGTTCGAATCCCACCCTCTCCGCTGCCGGTGGTGACGTAGAGCAGGAGCCGAGGTTGCACCGCGTGATCCCGCTGCTGAAGATCACGACGGTCGCTTGACTTGACGGACCCCGCCGAGTCAGAACGCGATTCACATGATAGCCGGGTCCCGCGACGGGGAAGCGCAAACTCCGCCAGGCCCGGAAGGGAGCAACGGTAGCGCCCCTTCCCGTGTGCGGGGGTGCCCGGCTATCGCCATTTTTCCTGGATGAGCGTGGGAAACGACTATCAGGTGCTCGCCCGCAAGTGGCGGCCCCAGCGGTTCGCCGACGTGGCAGGTCAGGAGCACGTCGTCCGCACGCTCGCGAACGCGGTCGCCGCCGGCCGGGTCGCGCACGCCTATCTGTTCTGCGGCCCGCGCGGCGTGGGCAAGACGACGGCCGCCCGGCTGCTCGCCCGGGCGCTCCAATGCTCGACCGGTCCGACGCCCTCCCCGTGCGGCACCTGCTCCGCCTGCGTCGAGATCGCCGCCGGCAACGCGGTCGACGTGGCCGAGATCGACGGCGCGTCGAACAACGGCGTGGACGACGTGCGCGCCATCCGCGAGAACGCCCGCTACCTGCCGTCCCGCGACCGTTACAAGATCTACATCATCGACGAAGTGCACATGCTCTCGACGCCGGCCTTCAACGCCCTGCTTAAGACGCTCGAGGAGCCGCCCCCGCACGTGAAGTTCATCTTCGCGACCACCGAGATGCACAAGGTCCCGGAGACGATCCTCTCCCGCTGCCAGATCCACACCTTTCGCCGCCTCCCCCTTGCCGTCGTGGCGGCCAAGCTCCGCGAGATCGCGAAGGCCGAGGGCTTCGCGCTTGACGACGAGACGCTCTCACTGCTCGCCCGACAGGCCGAGGGTGGCATGCGCGACGCGCTGTCGCTGCTCGACCAGATCGTCAGTTCTTGTGGTCCGAACCCCTCTCCCGAGGCGGTGGCCGAGGCGCTCGGGGCCGTGGACCGGCGGGCGGTGAACGCGATCTGCGCGGCCCTCTGCCGGCGCGACGCGACCGCGGTGGTGAGCCTGCTCGGGGAGCAACACGCGCGGGGGCAGGAGGCCAAGCGCGTCGCCGCGGCCCTCTGCGAAGAGTTGCGCGACGTGCTGGTCGCCAAGGTGACCGGCACGCCCCCCGCCGAGTTGCCGGACCACGAACAGAAGGAGATCGCCGCCCTGGCGAAGGAGGCCGACCCGGCGCAGCTCGCCCGTCTCTTCGACCTCGTCCACCGCACGCTCGGCGATCTCTCCCGCGCCTTCGAACCTCAGCTCGCGCTCGAGGTCGCGCTCCTCCAAGGCGTCTTCCTCGCGCCCGGCGCCCAGGTCGCCGACCTCCTCGCCCGTGTCGAGGCGCTCGCCGCGGCGGGCCCCGTGGCCGCGGCAGCCCCGAAGGCGCCCGCCGCTCCCGTTCGTGCCCCCCCGCCGCCCGCGGCCGCGGCGCCGGTACGGCGCGCCGAGCCTCCCCCGGCGCGTCGCGACGACCCGTCGCTCCCCACGACCGAGCGGCTCGCCGCCCTCGTCGCCGCGGCGATCGCGACCTCGCCGCGGCTGGGCACCGCGCTCAAGCACGGCCGCCTGCGCGCGCTCGCCCCGGGCGAGCTTTCCCTCGCCTACCCGGCCGGGGACTTCCGCGCGGCGCTGCTCGTCTCCGAGAAGGCCGCAATCGACGCGCTCCTCTCCGCCCACTTCGGCGAGCCCACCGTCCTCCGCCTGTTCGAGGGCGAGGTCGCGGGAACCGAGCCATCCCTCGCCGAACGCGAGGCACGGGGGGCCGCGGCCCACGCCGCCGCCGTCCGCGAGGCAGCCAGCTCCTCCGAGGCCGTCCGCGAGACGCTGCGGGTGCTCGGGGGAACGATCGAAGAGGTGCGCGTGCTCGCGGACCCCGTGGGTCGCAAGTAAGCCATGCCCGTAGACCTGGGAGAGCTGCTCCGCCGGACGGAGCAACTGCAAGGCGACGTGCGGCGCAAGCAGGAGGAACTCTCGCGGCGCGAGGTCGTCGGGCAGGCAGGCGCGGGCCTCGTGACCGCGACCGCGAACGGACGCGGCGAGCTGCTCCGGATCGCCATCGACCCCGGGGTCGATCGGTCCGACCGCAAGCTCGTCGAAGACCTGATCGTGGCCGCGGTCAATACCGCCCTCGCCCGGGCGCGCGAGCTGCAACAGCAGGAGATGGCGAGCCTCGTCCACGGTCTGCCCTTGGGCGACCTGCTCGGCGGGGGCGGGGGGTGATTCCCGGCGCACCGGAGCCTTTGCAACGGCTCGTCGCCGAGCTGGGGAAGCTCCCCGGGGTGGGAGAGCGAAGCGCGCTGCGGCTCGCCTTCCACATCCTGCGGGCGAAGGATGGATACGCGGGGACGCTCGCCGACGCGATCCGGGGGGCCGTCGAGCGCGTTCGCCTCTGCTCGGTCTGCTGCGCGCTCACCGAAGCCGACCCCTGCGCCCTCTGCGCCGACCCGCGGCGCGACGCGAGCCTCGTCTGCGTGGTCGAGGGGGTCGCGGACATGCTCGCCGTGGAGCGGACGCGCGAGTTTCGCGGGCGTTACCACGTACTCCACGGGGCGCTCTCGCCGCTCGACGGGGTCGGGCCGGAGCAGCTCCGCGTCAAGGAGCTGCTCGCCCGAATCGGCGCGCCGGATGCGCCGCGCGAGGTCATCCTCGCGACGAACCCGGACATCGAGGGCGAGGCGACGGCCCTGTACCTGACTCGGCTGCTGCGTCCGGCGGGCGTGCGGGTCACCCGGATCGCGCAGGGAATCCCGATGGGCGGCGATCTCGAGTACGCGGACCAGGCGACGCTCATTCGGGCGCTCTCGTCGCGACGAGACGCGTAGGGCGCTTCCGCGTCGCCCCATCGCCTGCGTGACACGGGCCCAAGCATGCGTCGCGCGGGCCGTCTGGCCGTGCCAGCCCCCCGCGCGGGGAACTCATGCCGGCGCCGCGAGGGCTCCTACCGCGAAGCTGGAGTCCACCACCGCCTTCCACGTGTATCGCCTTGCTCTTGCTGGTGAATCCGGTGTCCGTCCCCGCTCTCACGCCGCCAAGGGGCAGAAAGGGCTCCGATCCACCGAGACGGAGCGATACGAGCGGGAGAACGAGCGATTCAAGACCGTGATCGAGTAATTCAACCCGTCTTATTCACGCTACGGCGTAGCGAGGCGTTCGAGACCGCGAGCCGAGAAGGGCAAGCGAGAGCGACGACCGACGAGGCGTCGCGTAAAGCACCTCCCCCCAAGTCGTTTAGAGGGTGGCAAGCCCACCGCGAGGAGGACGGAGCGAGCACCCCCCCATGTCGTTGTAGGGGTGGCAAGCCCCCCCTTCGGGAGGCGCGGGATCGGACGCCGCAGCAGCCGGACCATGAATAAGACGGGTTCAAGGTCGTGAACGGGCGATGCAAGGCCGCGCAGCAGGAGAACGCCCCCCCATGCAATGGACAAAGTGGGTCAGCTCTCCGGTGCCCTTTCTCCTCGGTGCCCTTTCTTGACAGCCGTTCCCCGTCCCTCCTATCCTGAAGGCTGCCCTCTGGTCTGATGCCCGAGCCTTCGATGCGATCCTCCCTCGCGCTTCCGGCCGCCGTGCTCTTCGGGGCCGCGCCCGGGTGCGCCTCGGGGTCCAGCGGCGCCCGAGTCTCGGCGCTCGAGCAGGAGGTCGCGGCGCTGCGGCGGGAGCGGCAGGCCGATGAGAAACGACTCGCGGCCCTGGAGGACCAAGTCGACGCGCAGCAGGCGCAGATCGCGAGGCTCCGCGGCCGTCCCGGCTCCGCGGCGGGCGAGCCGACGGGGCTGCCACTCGTCCACCTGCGCCCCGAGGCTTCGCCTGCTCACGCTCCGCGGCTGCCGACGACCATCCCGGTGCGCCTCCCCGACGATGACGCGCTCGCCCAGCTCGCCCAGGCTGCGCAGGCGGGCGCTCCGGGCGCCTCCGACGGCGCGGGACCGGAGGCGGCCTTCGCCTCGGCCTTCGAGAAGCTGAAGGTCGGCGACCTCGACGGCGCGGCGGCGGCCTTCCAGACCTTCGCCGCCCGCTGGCCGAAGAACTCCGCGGCCGACAACGCGCTGCTCGACGAAGGAATCGCCTTGTACGGGCAACACGCCTTCGCGGACGCACTCGCGGTCTTCGCATCCGTCGAGCGACGCTACCCGGCGGGCGACGCGGTCCCCGAGGCGCTCTGGCGGGCCGCCGACTGCGAAGAGCGACTCGGCCGCTCGCAGGACGCGCGCCGCCGCCTGGCCCACCTCGCCGCCGCGTACCCGGCAACGGCGGAAGGGGCGCGCGCCAGGGAAAAGCTCGCGGCGAACGAGGCCGTCTCCCGGAAGGAGGAATAGCCCATGAAGCCAATCCCGCTCGCCATGCTCCTCGCGGCGGCCTTGCCCGCACGGGGGGCGACCCCACCCCGGAGGTCGGTCGATCTCGACCAGCCGGACGACACGACCCAACCCGTCGAGGACGTCCCGGAGGCACCTGACGAGACCGCGCCGACAACCGTCGGCCGCCTGAAACCACCGCCCGCCGGCGCCGAGCCGCACCCGTCGGTGCCGCCAGGCCAGGACTACACCGTCCAGAAGGGCGACACGCTCTGGGACATCTCGTCGGCCTACCTCGCGAACCCGTGGTTCTGGCCAAAGCTCTGGAGTTACAACCCCCAGATCGAGAACCCTCACTGGATCTATCCGGGCAGCAACATCCGCTTCTACCCGGCCGGCGGCGGGACCGCGGTCGCCGCGCCGATCGCCTCGGCGCCGCAGGAGGCCGACGTCTCCGTCGGCGGGCAGTACAAGATCGGCTATGTGCCACCGCGAGCGCTGCTCGCCGAGACCGACGGTTTCGTGACCCCGGCGGAGCTCGCGGAGGCCGGGAAGATCCGCGCTTCGTTCGAAGGCAAGGAGATGCTCGCCTCCCTCGACACCGTCTACGTCGATTTCCAGGGACGAGCCGCGCGGCCGGGAGATCGGTACGTGGTCTTTCGGACCGTGCGCGAGGTCCGCAACCCCGAGACCCACGCGCTGCTCGGCTACCTGACCGAGATCCGGGGCACCGTGCAGGTTACGAGGGTGGGCCACGTCGCGCCCGACGGGTCGGGATCACCGCTCGCGACCGCGGTCATCGACAAGAGCTTCGGCGTCGTCGAGCGCGGCGACCTCGTGGGGCCCTGGGGCGAGAAGTTCCTGCGCAACGTCCTGCACAAGGACGCGGACCGCTCGATCGCCGGACTCATCGTCGCCTCGTTCATCCCGGAGATCGAGAACCTCGGGCAGCACAACCGCGTCTTCATCGACCTCGGCCGGCGTGACGGCGTCCAGGAGGGCAACGAGTTCGAAGTGCTGGAGCGACGCGACGGGATGGACGAGGACATGACCCACCGCTGGACGCCGGGTCTGCCGACGGAGGTCATCGGCCGCCTGATGGTCGTGGACGCGAAGGAGACGGCCTCCGAGGCGGTGGTCGTCTCGAGCGTCCGCGAGTTGGAGGTGGGCGACCACATCGCGATGTTCGCGAACCAGTAGTGGGAAATCCGCCCGGACCGGGCCGGGCTATCCCACCAGTCTCCCGGCCCTCATCTGGGGAGGCAGCTCATACGGGCGGCCGAGGACCATGGCCGCAATGACCTCCGCCGTCGCGGGGGTGAGCAGGATGCCGTTGCGCAGGTGGCCGGCGGCCAGGAAGATGCCGTCGGCGGCGGGCAGGGGGCCGAGCGCGGGCAGGCCGTCGGGGCAGGCGGGGCGCAGGCCAGCCCAGGACGAGGACACGGGCATGCCGGCGAGCGGGGGGCAGAGCCGCCGGGCCAGCGCGCCGAGCCTCGTGACGCCCTCCGCGGTCGTCGACTTGTCGAAGCCCACCTCCTCCATGGTCGCGCCGGCGAGGAGGTGGCCGTCCAGCCGCGGCACGAGGTAGCCTCCCGCGCCGAAGACCACCCGGCGGACGGGCGGCAGCCCCTCGAAGCGGATCATCTGGCCGCGGACGGGCCGCACGCTCCCGGTGGGCAGGCCGGCGCCCGGGACGAGCGCGCTCCAGCTCCCGGAGGCGACGACCACCGCGGAGGCGGCCAGCGCGCGGCCGGCGACCTCGACGCCCGTGACCTTCCCCGACCGGGCGAGGATCCGCCGGGCCTCACCCCGCGCGAGCCGGCAACCGGCCCGCCGGCAGGCGGTCCAGAGGGCCGGCGTGAGCCGTTGCGCGTCGACCTGAGCCGCGCTGGGGAAGAGGAGCCCACCGCGGATCTCGGGCGAGAGCGACGGCTCCAACTCGCGGATGGCTGGGCCATTGAGCCGCTCGACCGGTAGCCCCTCCGCGCGCTGCCAGGCGAATGGGACGGCGAGCGGCGCCAGATCGGCCTCGTCGAGCGCGACCTTCAGGGCGCCGCAGGCGCGATAACCGATCTCCATGCCGCTCGCCGAACGCAGCTCGCCGGCGAAGTCAGCGTACATCTGCTCGCTGCGCCACAGGAAGCGGAAGAACGCCCCATCCTCCTCGGCCTCGATCTGCGCGGCGAGGATGCCCGCCGCGGCCGACGAGGTCTCCGCGCCGGGGTAGACCCGCTCCACGAGCACGACGGAGAGCCCCTCCCGGGCGAGTCGCCACGCCACCGCACAGCCGATCGCGCCGGCCCCGACGACCGCGACGTCCGCCCCAGAGAACTCGCCGTCCATGGGCGGTGCTTGTCCGAGAGGCGTCGCCGGATGTCAAGTGGACGCCCCGCGCCCGAGATTTGGAGTAGGCCCGTATGGGTGAGGCGGAGCGTGTTCGGAGGGGACCAGCGGGACGGGGTTTTCGAGAGGCGGAGGGGGGACTGGCGGGGACGCTGGGGCACGCGATCTTGTCAGCGGAGCTGCCTGCGCAGCGCGATCGCGTTGGATCGCGGCCCCCGGAGGCCGCGCGGGAAGGCGCGTCAGTTCCCGGGGTGCTCCTTCACGCAGCTGTTCGCGGCGTCTTCGTTGACCCCCGCGTCCGGGAGCGACGGCACCGACGTGTCGGGGTGAACGAAGTCGAACAGATCGAACGGGGGTACGGCGTTCGCGTCCCGCCGCGTGAACGCCGGCAGCCCGAAGCGGGCCTCCACGAAGCGCAGGAGGCTCGTGTGGTCCGTGACCACGTGCGAGACATAGTGCCGCTTGGCGTACGGCGAGACGACGACCAGCGGAACACGAATGCCGAGGTGGTCGAAGGTCCCCGGAACGCCGCCCTGGGGAATCAGCGGCGGATAGGCGTCGGGGACGCAGGCCGGCGGGGGCGGCACGTGGTCGTAGAGCCCCCCGCCCTCGTCGAACGTGAGGAAGAGCGCGGAGGAGGGCCAAGCGGGAGAGGCCATGAGCGTGGCCACGACGTCCGAGAGCCACCGCTGGCTGAACTGGAAATCCGCGGGCGGCTCCCCGTCGGTGTTCAAGACCCCTCTCGTCACCGACGCCTCGACCAGGGAGACGCTCGGGAGCGTGCCCGCCGCCGCGTCGACGGCGAACTGCGAGAACGGGAAGAAGTGGGCGGAATCCGCCGAGGTGCTCCCGAGCAGATAGGGCGTCGGGATGTCCTGCGCGTAGACGGACCAGCTCACGCCCGCGTGGTCGAGCTGCGTGAAGAGGTTCGGCAGGAGATGGCCGGCTCCGTCCGTCTGCGGGGGGAGACTGTCGTCGGTGATCCCGTACGACGTCCCGGTCATGTAGAAGAGGCGGTTCGGGTAAGTGGGGCCCTGGACCGAGCAGAAGTTACGGTCGGAGATCGCGAAGGCCCGGGCGAGCGCATAGAAGTATGGCAGATCGCTCTCGTCGTAGTAGCCCATGCTGGAGCGCCCCGACGGATCGTCGGGGGTCGCGTTCCCCCGCGCGAAGCCGTCCATCCCGCCGTCGTCGACGGAGATGTGGGCGACGTCCCAGCCGTTGTTGACGCCGTCGAAGCAGGGGTCCGTCTGGTGGAAGCGCGAGACCATCTGGCCGGGGTGGGCGGGGTCGGGGTTGTCCGCGCCGGCCGCGGCGCCGTCCACCGTCTGGCCGGGCACCGTGAGCGAGGAGAAATAGTGATCGAACGACCGGTTCTCCAACATCACGAGGACGACGTGGTCGATTGGGATGCCGCCGTCGGGCATCCAGTCGGCGAGCGTCTTCGTCGCGAGGTCGCCCCTCCCGAACGCGCACGACGCGCGGAGCGAAGCCAAGGGTAAACCCGCATCCGGCGGCGCGCCGCCCGCATCCTCCTTCCCGCCGTCGCCCGGGGGCCCCCCCGAGCTGCCATGACCACAGCCGACCCAGAGCAGGACGACGAGGAGGAGGCGCCAGCGCATGCGCTCATCCTGCCACGGAAAGCCGCCGCCGGCTACCCGGAGGGCCGCCCTCGCCGCAGCGCGATCGACCCTCGCCGCGACCCAACGCGGCGCAAGGGGCTCCGCCGCGCTCCAGCTCCCGGACCGCCTGACCGCGCTCCTCGGGCAGGAGGAGCCCAGCTCCCCACACCCCCATCGACTCTCGCCTTCGCTCCAGCCCGCGAGAATCTTCGCACCGCTCGAGGATTCTCGGAAGTCGTAGATCACTGCGCGACGATCGCCACCTCCGTCTGTCCGCGGCTGACCGCCGCGATCCCCAAAACGACCGTCCGGTTCACGCGCGACAGCTCGAGGGTGCCCGGCCCGGCCGGAAGCCTCTGGAGCGTCGCCGGCGGGAACGCGATCTGACCCGGGTCGCCGGGCCGTTCACACTCGGCGCTCGCGAAGCTGCCCGTGGAGGGATCCGTCGTCGAGATCCAGTCGTCGCAAGCGCCAGCCTCCCCGCGGGACCACGAGAACCCGGCGCCCGAAGCCCGGGGGATCGTCGGGACGGAGCCGGCCGAGAGGGCCGTCACAGGCGGCGCGGCGGCGGCGACGTTCACGTCGAAGGACGGGAAGCCGTTCGTCCCCCCTGCCCGGATTTCCAGCCGGTCGCCTGGCCTCCAGGACGGACCGCCGTCCCCCGCGAACGCGTAGCTCCCACCGTCCATCGCGAGCGTGCCAAGCGGCGCGCCGTCGTCCAAGAGCTGGACCGGCCCGACGTCGATGTTGGCCTGGGGACACGCGCGCTCGTCGAGGCCCGGATCCCGCTCCCCCACGCAGCAGCCGGCCACGGAGGCGCCTCGACAGCTCGTCCCCCCGTCCGCCGCCGGGGCCGGGCCGTTCCAGAAGCAGGCGATGACCGCGTAGGACGCGGCGCCGCCGCTGACGGTCTGGGCGAAGGTCACGCGACCGGCGGGCCCGTCCACCGGCCCCGAGCCGTAGGTGGCGCCGTTCGCGCAGCCGGCGAGGGCGGCCGCCATCGCGAGGATGGTGACGTTCCCCCTCATCGTCTGCGAAAATAGGGCCGTGCCCCGGCCGTCGCCACCCCGCAATCGAGGAACGTGGCTCGCCTACCTTGTCCGCTGCCGCGACGGGAGCCTCTACGCGGGCGCGACCAATGACCTCGCCCGCCGGCTCGCGGCCCACAACCGCGGCACCGGAGGCGCGTATACCCGCTCGCGGCGGCCGGTGCGCGTCGTCTATCTCGAGCTCGCCACCGGCAGGTCCGACGCCCTGCGCCGCGAGGCCGCGCTCAAGCGGCTCTCCCGTCCGGAGAAGCTCGCGCGGGCCGGCGCGTGGCGCGGGCGGGAACCGTCCCCGGCTCGCCCGCAGGATCGGCGCCGGCCGACCAGCGGCGGGCGCGCACCCGCCTCCGTGACCCGAGCGGCACGCGGCGGCCCACGAGGTTGATGGACGACCGATCGCGCGGGATGGGGCGCGGCGCCGCCCGGTTTCACGGGTCGCGCGGACGCACCGCCGTTGCGCGCCGCGTGCCTTTCCTGCTATCCGGCCGGCGATGCGCGTCCTCGTCACCGGCGCTTCCGGGTTCATCGGGCGGCGGCTCTGCGCCCTCCTGTCGGGCGACGGGCACGAGATCTGGGCCTTGAGGCGGGCGGGCGCGGCCGTTCCCCACGCGACGGCGACTCTCTGCGCGGACCTCTCCTCGGGACCTCCGGACCTCACCGCGGCGGCGCCGGAGGCCGTCGTCCACCTCGCCGGAGAAGCGATCGGCGCCGGCCGCTGGACCGCGGCGCGGAAGAACCGTCTCGAGAGGAGCCGCGTGCTCGCCACCCGCCACCTCGCCGAGGCGCTCGCGCAGCTCCCGAAGCCTCCCGGGATCGCGGTCTGTGCGTCGGCCGTCGGCTACTACGGCGATCGGGGCGACGAGCGGCTGGCCGAATCCGCCGGCCGGGGCGAGGGGTACCTCGCCGAGCTGTGCGAGGCATGGGAGGCCGAGAGCGCCAAGCTCCTGCCGGGGGGCCGCGTGGCCATCTTCCGCTTCGGGATGGTGATCGGCCCCGGAGGGGCGGCCCCCCGCCTGTTCCTCCCCTTCCGCCTCGGATTCGGCGGGCCGCTCGGCAACGGCAGGCAGTGGGTCTCTTGGATCGCCCTCGACGACGCCTGCGGCCTCGTCCGTTTCGCGCTCGCCCACGAGCGGGTCGCCGGCCTGCTCAACGGGGTCGCGCCGGAACCGCTGCGCAGCCGGGACTTCGCCCGAGCCGTGGGGCGGGCGCTGCGCCGCCCCTCCTGGCTGCCCGCGCCCGCGCCGCTGCTCTCGGCCGCGTTCGGGGAGATGGCCCGGGAGCTGCTCCTTTCGAGCCAGCGCGCCGTCCCCGAACGGGCGGTCCAGCTCGGCTATCGCTTCGCCTTCCCCGAACTGCCCGCCGCGCTCTCTTCCGTGACCCTGGAGACATAGATTGGACACCCGGCCCCTTCAGGACGCCTTCCGCGCGGCGGGCAAGCCGCTCTACCTCGTCGGCGGCGCCGTGCGGGACCTCCTGCGCGGCCTCCCGCACCAGGACCTCGACTACGCGACCGAGGCGACGCCGCCCCAGATCAAGGACGTTTTGCGCCGGGCGGGCCTGCCGGTCATCCCGATCGGCGAGGCCTTCGGCACCATCGCGACCCTCCTCACGGACGACGAGGGGGCGCGGCACCCGGTGGAGATCACGACCTTCCGCACCGCCGAGAGCTACCGCAAGGGGAGCCGCCACCCAGCCGTGACCTTCGGGAAATCGATCCGCCAGGATCTCGCCCGCCGCGACTTCACGATCAACGCGATGGCGCTCGACGACGCCGGCGTGCTCATCGACCCGTTCGGCGGTGAGCGCCACCTCCGCGAGAAGATCCTCCAGACTCCCTCGCCGGCCGTGGAGATCTTCGCCGACGACCCGCTTCGGATGCTGCGCGCGGCCCGCTTCGTCTCGCAGCTCGGCTTCACCCCTTCGCCGGAAGTGCGCGCCGCCGTCCATGCGCGGGCGGCCGACATCCTCACGGTCTCGCGCGAGCGCTGGAAGCAGGAGCTCGACAAGCTCGTCGCGGGAGAGGCCGCCGGGGCCGCCCTCGTCTTCCTCGGCCGCGAGCGGCTGCTCTCGTTCCTGCTCCCCGAGCTGCACGCGATGCTCCTGCTCACCGGGAAGCCTCAGGGGCGCTGGCACAGCAAGGACATCTGGGAGCATACGATCAAGGTCGTCGAGGGGCTGCCGCGGCGCGCGCCCCTGCGCTGGGCGGGGCTGCTACACGACGTGGCGAAGCCGCAGACCCGGACCGAGGAGGCGGGGGAGGTCCACTTCCTCCACCACGCCGAGCTGGGGGCGGAGATCTTCGACGGCGTGGCCGAGCGGCTGCGATTCGGGCGCGAGGAGCGGAGGAGGATCCGGTTCCTCATCTTCTCCCACCTGCGCCCCAACATGTACCAGCGGAGCTGGACCGACAGCGCGGTCCGGCGGCTGGCCGAGGACGCGGGCGAGAACCTCGCCGACCTGCTCGACCTCTCCCGCGCGGACATCACGTCGTCGAACCCGGCGCGGGTCGCGGCCGGCCTCGCGAACGTGAACGCGCTTGCCGAACGGATCGACGCGCTCCGCCAGGCCGCCTCGCTCCTCCCGAGGCTCCCGAAGGGGCTCGGCACGCTCATCCACGAGCGGTTCGGCGTTCCCCTCGGCCCGGAGCTGGGGAGCCTGATGCATCGCCTCCTCGACGCCGTGCGCGAGGGGCAGCTCCCGAGCGGGGGGGAGCCCGAGGTCTACCTCGCGCACCTCGCGGCGCAGAGGGCGGCGCGCGGCCAGGATTCGGGCTGATCCGTGCGGATCGGGAGGAGAGGCGCGGGGGCGAGGCGTCCTCGCGGGAGCCGGCCGCGGCCGGTGGGCCGGGATCGGCGCCCCGGCGGCGGGAGGGGATTCGGCCGGCCCCTCGGCCCCCTCCCCGGGTAAACGCCCTCCGATGCGCATCGGTCCACATGCCTTCACCGGCGACCTCCTCCTCGCGCCCATGGCCGGCGTCTCCGAGCGGCCCTTTCGCCTCCTCGCGCTCGAGCTGGGCGCCGCGCTCTGCCCGACCGAGCTGGTCTCCGCCGCTGGGCTCGTGCGGGCGACCTCGCGAACCCGCAAGTACCTGCGCCACGCGGAGATCGAGAGACCCTTCTGCCTCCAGCTCTTCGGCGGCGACCCCGACCTGATGGCCCGCGCGGCCGTGATCGCGCGAGAGGCGGGCGCGGACATCCTCGACGTGAACATGGGCTGTCCGGTGCCGAAGGTCACGAAGGGGGGTGCGGGGGCGGCCCTCCTGTGCGATCCGCCGCGCGCGGCCGCCGTCGTTCGGGCCGTCCGCGCGGCGGGGCTCCCCGTGACGGCGAAGATCCGTTCCGGCTGGGACGCGCGCCACCCCAACGCGATCGAGGTCGCCCGCGCGCTCGAGGACGCCGGCGTCGCGGCCATCGCCCTCCATCCCCGCACGCGGGCGCAGGGTTATTCGGGCGCGGCCGACTGGGAGCGGATCGCCGCCGTGAAGGCGGCCGTCCGGGTCCCGGTCATCGGCAACGGGGACGTGCGAAGCGGAGAGGACGCGCGGCGGATGAGGGCCGAGACCGGCTGCGACGCGGTGATGATCGGCCGCGCGGCGCTCGGCAACCCATGGATCTTCCGCGAGGCCTCCGGCGGCCCGCCGCCCTCGCCCGAGGAGCGGCGCGCCCTCGTCGCGCGTCACTTCCGCGATCACCTCGCCTTCGTCGCCGAGGAGGGGTTCCGGAGCGCGATCCCGGCGGCGGTGCGGCAGTTTCGCAAGCACCTGACGTGGTACGCCCGCGGTCTCGCGGGCGCCGCCGTCTTTCGGGCCCGCGCGGTCCGGATCGAGGACCCGGCCGAACTCCTCGCCACGATCGACGAGTTCTTCGGAAAGAGCCAGCCGGCGCGCGAGACCGGCGAGCCCGAGATCGACCTGCGCGGCGCGTTGGGCTGATGAATCGCCCCGTGGGCGGCGCTCCGTGGCGGCCGGCGGAGCCGGCCCGCGGCCGCCTCCGAGAAGTGACCCGAGGTCTACTTCGGCGCACAAGGATCGGATGACGCGAGATCGCGAGCGTCTCCGCGTTCGTGTAGGCGAATCCGGTTGGTCGTCACCGCCTCCACCGTGACCGCGCCCTCGGCTCACGCCGCTTCACGCCTACTGCCCCCCGTCGTAAAACACCGGCGGCCCCGCATCCGGCCAACTACACCAGCCGCCATCGGTGTGCCACACCCCATCGTCGGGGCAGACGGGTGGCCAGCAAGGATCGGTCGATACCCGAGCAGTCTCGGCCTGACTGACGAGGTCAGCCTCCGTTAGCTCGGCCGCACCCTGATACCGCGCGTTCAAGCTCCACAGCCTCCCGGTTCCTGGATCCGTCGAAAAGATACCTTGCAACAGGCTGACCCACTGTCCGTCGTACTGAGAAAGGAAGAAAAACCCGGTGGTTATCGCATCGTGGTTCGGTGCGATCGGGCCCGTATCGCCCATATACCAGAAGGTGAGCGTCGCCGGAACTCCACCGTCGAGGGCGGCGTACTCGACCTTCGTGATCTGGATCGTTACCGGCCATACCGGAACGGTCGGGTCGTAACGCAGCGTCATGCTGTCTATGGTCGCTAGGCCCGCCTGTGCTGCCGTCTCGCTATTCCCTACCGCCGTGATTTTCCCCGCAACCAAGAGGAACGAGCCTCTAGCGAGATCACAGAGGCTGGGCTCCGGCAACATGCCCCCCCCTCCTCCCCCGCTTCCACCGCCACCTCTACTCGGCGGTGGCGGCGGAAGGCCCTGGGATCCGCCTTGTGCTCCGCCCTGCGTTCCGGACACGACTGCCGTCGCACCCTTTGCCGCGCTTGAGGGCTGGCCCCCCACCCCCGATGCACCTAGCTGCCCGCCTCCAGCCGCGCCGGGCAATCCGGCCTGCTGCTTCCCGCAGGCCACCAACGCAAGGACCGCGATCGACCCGCACCATCTCGACGTCTCGCTCATAGTTAACTCTCCCATCAAACTACTGCGCAAAGAGGCCAGAATAGCCAAGCACCGGATCTACCCTCACCAGGGGCCCGACATGAGTTCCCGGCCCGTACTGCCAATACCCATTTGCATCCCAATAGCCGGGGTACTACCAATTGTCGGAGGTGCCAGGCCCCCAGGTGCCTTCGACAAGGGGTTTTTGCCGCCATCGCCTGCGGAGGGGCAGCAGTTGGTATCGCCCACGTTGTCGATGGCGACATCATCGCAGAAGGCGGTGCTTCTGTCCGCCTGGCCGACGTAATCGAGCACTCGGCGCGAACCGCCAGCCCAGTTCCAATGGCGGGCGGCGTCCTCGATGATCCGTTCAGGGTAGGTATTTGGAGGGAAACGGCTGTCGAACGAGTTGACGTCGATATAGTAGGCCTTGGAAACGATGGGCCCCGGGAACGCTCCGATCGACGCGACGGCGTTTACCCCCCCCCCAGCACAACCACCCCGAGCACCACCGCCAGCCGTGCGCGCATTGGCATCAGGTCCTCCAGCGATTGGTCTAGTTTTACCACGAGCACGGAAGGAATGTCAAGCGCGAGGTGCGGAACCAGGGCCACGGACAAAGTCGCGTAACCCCCCGTCTCGTCATGGTCGCAATCCGGAGCGTGTTCTTGCGCAATCGCTGTCCAGCATGAGGACGGGCACGAGTACGACCCTAACGCACTGCAACAACGCCGGAGCCCTGGGTGCGGAACTGAGATTCGGAGTAGGGGTTTCCGCTTCGCAACCGCCCAGAATCACGCATCAATCACCTTCGGCCGTCCTTGACGAATGAAAGCCGCGCCGGATCGAGTTCCCGCAATTTCAGCGACTTGCCCCGCGAGTTTCTTTCTAGACGCGGGCGCCGCACCGGCTCCGGCGAGGGGCCCGCGAGGACGCGGCGGGTGAATACGATCCCGCCCCTCGCGTCCGTCCCGTCCATGACGATTCCCCCGCCCGCGCGCCTCGCCGCGCTCTTCCTCCTCGCCGCCTCCTCCGCCTGCGCGACGACCCAGACCGTGGGCGGCCCGCACGCCTTCGTCGTCGACGTGGCGGTGGACCGGCAGGGGCGGGTCACGGGCGTCGAGCGGTGCAGCCTGGTGGCGCTCGTCGGCGAGGCGGCGGGGAGCGACTGGGGCGACCGGGTCACGGGCCTCGGCGTGCGGGACTGCGTCTGGACGGGGCCGACCGAGGAGCAGGGCCCGGCGGGCGCGCCGCGGTAAGACCGCGGCAGCCGGTCAATGCACGGTGGGCCTGCCGGACTTGCCGCGGCAGGTCCGGCAGAGCGTCCGGCCGCTCGCGTCCTTGCCGCCCCGGAGGCCGTGGTGGGAGCCGCAGGCGTCGCAGGCGAGCCCCGCCTTGCCGGCCCCCGCCCGCGCGAGATCGCCCCGCGAGACGACGCCGAGCAGCAGGCCGCCCGACGAGACCGGCAGGAAGCCGATCTCCTTCGCCTCCATCAGCTCGGCCGCATCCTGGATCGAGGTCGTCGCCTGGACCCCCAGGATGGGCAGGCTCATCACGGTCGAAACCAGCCCCTCGTCCGGCTGGTCGGAGAGATCGGTCTGGCTGACGACGCCGGTCAAGTGGCCGGCCTCGAGCACGAGGAGGTGGTGGACGTGGTGTTCGCCCGCGAGCCGCCGCGCCCTCCCGACCCGCGTCCCGGGCCCAACCGCGACGAGCGACCGGCACATGACTTCCGAGACCAGCATGACCTCGACCAGGTTAAGCACCGGGGAGCCGCAAGACCGAGCGCAAGAAACGCGCGACCCACGGGTCCCCTCCGAACTAAAGCATCATCCATGCCGCGAACATCACCGACCCAACCTCGCGAGGAGGGCGGAGGGGCGAGCGGCCTGATGGTGGGCGGGGAGGTTTCGTGGCGCGGGGCGGCCGGATGAGGGGCGCAACCGAGCATCCGTGTAGGCAAGCTTCCCGATTCGCGCCTGGCAACCGCTCACCGCTCGGAAAGGCAAGGCCCATTGAGGGAACCAGGAGGCAGGGAGGCAGGGATCGGAAGCTCTTCCCCCTGTCGCACTCATGGCTTCCCAATGAGCATTTGCCGCGGGAAACGTGGATCCGACCCGTGAACGGTTACCGCGCCTGAAGCCGCCGCGAGAAGTCCGCAAGCTCACGATAAGACGTTCCAACCTGCTGGAATTGGTAGGATCGGGCCCCGACCGCGTTGCCGGTGAGGTCGATCGTGAGGACGCGCCAGCCCGAGTTGGCTCCGACTGGCCACGGGTTGCCCGGGCTCCCCGCCTCTCCCTAACCCGAGATGACGGCTCTGGAGAGGCGTCCACGCGACCTCCGGCCGTCCGTCCAGCGCCCGCTCACGCTCCGTTTGCGCCAGAGCAGCGCGGCCATCGCGAGCCAGACGAGAGAAGCGGCGCCGCCGCTTCCCGCCCCGCAGCCGCAGCCCACGGGAGGGCCGTTCGGCGGATTGCCCGCGTCGGGGGCAACGACGCTGACGTAGGTCCCGGCGTCCGTGCTGCCCCCGTCGGGCGGGCCGCCATCGAGGGCGCCGACGCCCGCGTCCCCGGGCGCGCCCGCGTCGGGGAGCGGCGTGTTCAGGACGCAGCCGCCCGCGATGCAGGCGCCGCCGTCGGAGCAATCGGAGGAGGTCCAGCATTGGCCGCAGAAGGCGCCCCGGCAGAAGGGGGTCGCGCCGTCGCACGGGCTGCAGCCGGGGCCGCAGCGTGGGTTGACGTTGCACGGCACGCAGGCGCCGGTCTCACAGGCGTACCCGACCTCGCCGCCGTCGTTCTCCGGGCAGTCGGAGGCGGTCGCACAGGGCGACTCGCCGCCCGTGACGGTGCCGAGGAGAGACCCGCCCGCGCCGGCCGCGAAGCCATGGGTCAGGTCGGTGAAGGCGAGCGCGGAGAGCGCGGGGAGGCCGGAGAGCTGCGGTCGCCACGAGAGCCCGCCATCGCGGGTGACGTAGATGACGCCGGGGCGGCCAGTCACGAGGAAGCCGTTCTCCGGGTCGGCGAAGAAGAGGGCATGGATGTCGCCTTGCACGGGCGGGCCGATCGGCTGCCAGGAGAGACCCTGATCGATGGAGGCGAGGGCATAGCCCTGCGCGCCGGCCGCGAAGAGCAGGCCCGGGGGGACGCCGCCGACCGCGTAGAGGTCCTGTCCCGATGCCTGCGGGCCCGTGAGGCTCCATGTCGTCCCGTCGGCCGTCGTCTCGACGACGCCGAAGTCGCCGACGGCGACGCCGTGGGTCGCGTCGGAGAACCAGAACGCGCGCAGCGAGTTCGCGCCGGGGGCGGTCGTCACGGTCCAGCTCTTGCCCGAATCGTCGGACGAGAGGATGACGCCGTAGCCCCCCGCCGCGTAGCAGCGCGTGGCCGTGGGGCAGGCGACGGCGTAGAGATCGTTCTCCGTCACGTTCACGATCCCGCCGTCGGGGGCCGTCCCGGCGCCCACCGGGGTCCAACTCTTCCCGCCATCGTCCGAGAGGGCGATGGCGCCGCCGGTCCCGACCGCGATCGCGTGGGTCGCCGAGGTCATCGCGACCCCTTCCCAGCCGGGCATCACGGCGCCCGGCGGCGAGGAGACCGGCGCCCAGTCGAGCGTCCTGCCGCCGTCCGCCGTGTAGTAGAGGAAGTAGCCGACGGCGAGCACCCCGTGGAGCGGGTCCGCGAAGGCGAGGGCGGCGACGGTGTCGGCCGAGTCGAGGCCGCGGTTCTCGTCCAGGAAGAACTGCTGGCCGGGCTCCGCCGCCGAGGCCATGAAGACGTGGCCGTCCCCGCCCCCGGCCCAGAGCGTCCCGTCCGGGGCGAGGGCGAGGGAGGTGAGCGTGTCCTGCCAGAACCAGAGGCTGCTCTTCTTCCAGGTGAGGCCGTCGGCCGAATAATAGAAGGCCCCCTTCTGCCCGACCGCGTAGACCGCCGTCGGGCTCTGCGCCGCGACGCCCACGAGGTCGTCGCCGGTGAGCCCCTGCCCCTGCGCCTGCCAGCTCCGGCCGCCGTCCGCGGTGACGAGGATCGTCCCGGCGACCCCGACCGCCCAGCCATGGTCGAGGTCGGAGAAGGAGACGGCGAGCAGATCCTCGTTGGCGCTCGTCTGGACGAGCGACCAGCTCGCGCCGCCGTCGATGGTGAGCAGGACACCGCCCGCCCAGCCCACGGCGAAGCCGTGCTGCGCGTCGACGAAGTCGAGTGCGTTGACCGTGAGCATCTGGCCGTCGCGGCCCGTCCAGGTCGCGCCCCCGTCGGCGGTCTGGAGCAGCGTTCGGTCCTCGCCCGCGGCGAAGCCGTGCTGCGCGTCGGTGAAGAAGACCGCGTACAGGCGGCTCGTCGTGCCCGAGTCCTCGGCGGTCCAGGTCGCGCCGCCGTCCGTCGTGTGGAGGATCGTGCCCGAATCGCCCACGATCCAGCCGGTCTCGGCGTCGGGGAGGAAGAAGACGCCGTTCAGATCCGCGTCGGTCGGCGCGAGTTGGTGGACGAAGCTCGCCCCGCCGTTCGTGGTCGAGAGGATGGTCCCCTGCGCGCCGACGAAGAAGCCCGTGCGCGCGGCGGGCGCGGCGATGCCGGCGATCGGGAAGCCGCCGGGGGTCGGCGAGAGCCACTGCCAGCCGGAGGCCGCGGCGGTCGGGGCGCCCGAGACGAGCGCGAGGAGGAGGAGGACGCTGGCGCGGGGCTTCATCTACAGAGGAAGTCTACCCCGTTTGCGGATTCGGTGTAAGCTCGCGGCCGAGCGTGACCATGGTGCCCCTCGACATCCGCGTGATCTACGGCGACACCGACCAGATGGGGGTCGTCTACTACGCGAACTACCTGCGCTACTTCGAGGCGGGGCGGGGAGAGTTCCTGCGGGCGCACGGCCGCAGCTACCGCGAGGTCGAGGCGGCCGGGCTCTCCATCCCCGTCGTGGAGGCGCGCGTCCGTTACCGCGCCCCCGCCCGGTACGAAGACCTCTTGCGGCTCGAGACGACGCTCGCCGAGGTCCGGCGGGTGTCGCTGCGCTTCACCTACGCCCTCCTTCGCGGGGACGACCGCAGGCTCCTCGCCGAGGGCGAGACGGCCCACGCCATCCTCGGCCCCGACGGCCGCCTGATGCGCGTGCCCGAGGAGATCGCGGCGCTCGCCGCCCGGCCCACGGAGGCCGGGGACCCGACGCGGCAAAGACGCGGGCCTCCGGCCAAAGACGACCGGGGCTGACCGCCCGTCCCCGGCGATGACGTGGCCGGGGGAACGTTGCAGCACCCCCGCGCCGGAGCGGCGGCGCCGGCGCGCAGCCGTTTCAGCCCAATCGAACGGCCGGGCGAGGATCGGCGAGGATCGGAGGATTGCCGGATGGGTGGGCGGGCGGTAGGATGGCCCCCATGGCCCAGGCCCAGCGAAGCGTGGTCGTCAACGTCCCGCCCGAGAAGTTCTTCGGCGTGATCTCGGACTTCGGGAGCTACTCGGCGTTCATCCCGGAGATGCGGTCGGCCCGAGTCCTGGAGAACCGGGGGAACGTCAAGCGCGTCGCCTTCGAGATCGAGCTCGCCGTCCTCGCCTTCAAGAAGAAGATCCACTACACGCTCGAGTTCACCGAGAGCCCGCCGGCCGGCGTCCGCTGGCGGCTGCTCGAGAGCGATCTGCTCAAGGGCAACGACGGGTCCTGGAGCCTGCGCGATCTCGGCGGTGGACGAACCGAAGCCACCTACCAGATCGAGCTGAAGCTGGGACCGTTCGTACCCGGGGCCGTGAACACCTTCCTGGCCGAACAGTCGCTGCCGAAGATGCTCGATCAGTTCAAGAACCGCGCGGAATCCCTCTAGGAGGCTGGTGTGAAATGGGTGCCGTCGCGAGAAAACCGAGACCGAGGCGAGAGGGGCGCCCGAGGAGTGAGCAGCGGAAACGTACTCTTTGCAGTACGTTGAGCAGCGAAGCGACGAGGCCGCCCGTCGCAGCGAAGGGATCGGCTTTCGCAGCAGGCAGCCATTTCACACCAGCCTCCTAGGAGGCTGACGTGAAGCGCGCGCGACGATCGAGGCCCTCCTCAGCTTCGCTGGGGCCCTGCCATCGCCCTCTCCCCCGCTTGGGGGAGAGGCTTTGTAAGTCCGCGAAATAACAGGTAGGGACTCCCCTTCCCCTGGCGGGGGAGCGAGCTTGCAACCCCGTGTGACCGCACCGTAACCTGGGAGCGACGGCGTCCCGCCGGCACTGGGCCGGGGGGGGTGGTGTGAAGCGCCAACTTGGCGTGTCCGGCCGCCGGCCGATCCAGCCGGTTGGTGGCCCGCCACGGCGGGTCGGGATGGCTCTCCTTGCGGGCCGCCGCGACACGAATGTCGCGATCCGCGCTGGGTTCGGGGGACGCCCCGATTCGGAACGCGGACTGCGGGCCGGTCGCGCAATTTCGTCGTTCTTCCGGGCCGTTCCTGGACGAAAGATTGACGCGCCAGGGGTGGTTTGTTATGCGAATGAACAGGATGGCCCCCGGCGTGCACGGTCTCCTCGTGGTATGGTGTCGAGGTCGAAAGAGGCTGGCACGGCTCGGGGCCGGCGGGCCAGGCGGCCGTCCGACGGATGGCCGGGGGGTCCCCCGCTCGATGGGGATGGGAAGGGGAACGAAAGGACGCGCGTTCGGAGGTCGTGATGCTTGACGCGTTCATCATCGAGGAGCTGAAGCGACGCGAGCGCGAGCGGATCCACGAGCGGGAGAGGCCGCAGCCAAGTCTCCCCGAGCCCGAAGAGCGCGACGAACCGCGGCGCCAGAGCGACGATGAGCCTCTGAAGCCACCCCAGCGGGGGGTTGTCATCGTCGACTTCGCGGTATAGACTGTCGTCAGCGATGGGTGAGTTCCATGGGTCGGCCAGGTTGCCGGCCCTTTTTATTCGGGGGCCCGTCCGGTGCTCGCCCTGCGGGCTGCGCTCCTCCGATGCCCCCGGGGCCCCGCGCGCTCGCCGGCAGAGCCGTCTCCCGCTTTTTTATTCGGGGGCCCGTCCAGTGCTCGCCCTGCGGGCTGCGCTCCTCCGATGCCCCCGGGGCCCCGCGCGCTCGCCGGCAGAGCCGTCTCCCGCTTTTTTATTCGGGGGCCCGTCCGGTGCTCGCCCTGCGCCCCGCTCTCGCCGCCCGAGCCGGCGCGTGTCTTCCCCGCTCCGCGAGCCGCCCGCCCCGCGCCATCGGTCCCGGTCGAAAAATTGATCTCCTGCGCCATTGGCTTACCGTGGAGCGCGCGGGGGCCTTGGATGAGGCGGCGATGGCCAGGAACGGGAACCGAAGGCTCAAGAAGGGCGGCAAACCAAAGCCGGCGGAGGCGCGCGCGCGAGGGGGGCGCGTCGATGTCGAGACGGTGCGCCACCTCTCGGGGATCGCGCTCGGCGGGGCGGCGCTGCTCGTCGGTCTCGCCCTCGTGTCGGTCACGCGGACGGCGGGCGATCTCGTGGGACCGTTCGGGGAGCAGATCGGGGCTGGGCTCCTCGCTCGGCTCGGCCTGCTCGCGTTCCTCGTCCCGGCGCTGCTCGCGGCCGCCGCGCTGCCGCTCGTCGCCGGCGTCCGCTGGCGGCTCCCCGCCGTCGCGAAGGCCCTCTGGATCACGGGTGCGACGGTCTGCGCGGCGCTGCTCGCCACGCTCCTCGGGCCGGCCGCGCGCGTGCTGGGCGCGCCGATCGGCGGCCGGCTCGCGCAAGGCGTGGCCGGGGCGCTCTCCGCCGGCCTGGCCGTTCCTGGCGCGGCGCTCGTCGTGACCTCGCTCGGCTGGGCGCTCGCGAGCCTCGCGACCGGCCACGCGACGAGCCGCGCCGCGGGGGCTCTCCTGTTGGTCGCGGGCCGCGTCCTGCGGGCGGCGGGGCGATGGGCCGCGGGCGCCGCCGCCACCGCCTGGAACGAGCAGCTCGATGCCTGGGCCCGCCGCGACGGGGATGAGGAGACCGCGAACGAGCCGCTCGATCCCGCGGCCCTCGACGAGGCGGTGGAGGAGGAGGCCCGGAGGCGATCCGACGTGCTCCAGGCGAGCGGCGCGGGCGAGCCCGCCTGGGCGCGCGACTCGGACGTGACGATCGAGGGGGGGGCCGGGGCCCCGCCCGAGCCGACGATCGCGGCCCCGCCCGAGGTCCTGCTGGTCGGCGAGGACGGCCGCGTCCGGGATCAGACGCAGAGGCCGCTCGCCGAGCCCATCGCGCTCGCCCGCGCCGACGATGGGCCGCCGCCGCCGCCGCCCGAGGCGTTCCTCTCGGGCGGGCCTGCCCCGAAGGCCGACGAGGAGCCGCCTGCCCCGGCGATCGTCGAGAGCGTGGCGAAGCCGGCGAGGCGCCACAAGAAGGGGAGCGCCTTCGAGCTGACGCGAACCGGCGACGGCTTCACGCTCCCGTCCCTCGACGTGCTGGAGCTGCCGCCCGAGGTCCGCGACGACGTGGACCGCGACGGGCTCAAGGAGACCGCGCAGAAGC
Source organism: Myxococcales bacterium (assembly GCA_021807105.1). Lineage (GTDB taxonomy): Bacteria > Myxococcota > Myxococcia > Myxococcales > JAKAPL01 > JAKAPL01. The sequence goes on from JAKAPL010000021.1 coordinate 46,754, forward strand.
TCACGATCAAGCTCGCCGACTTCGGCATCAAGGGGCACGTAGAGACGATCCGGCCGGGTCCGGTCATCACCATGTACGAGTTCCTGCCCGCGCCCGGCATCCGCGTCTCCAAGATCCAGGCGCTCGCCGACGACCTCGCGATGGCCATGGAGGCGCTCCAGGTCCGAATCGTGGCGCCCATCCCCGGCAAGAACGTCGTCGGCATCGAGGTGCCGAACAAGGCGCGCCAGAAGGTCTTCCTGCGCGAGATCCTGGAGGGCGACGCCTTCCAGAAGATGACCTCGCCGCTCACGCTCGCCTTCGGAAAGGACACGGAGGGGATGCCCTACGTCGGGGATCTCTCGCGCATGCCGCACCTGCTCGTCGCCGGGACGACCGGTTCGGGCAAGAGCGTCTCGATGAACTCGATGATCATGAGTCTGCTTTTCAAGGCGTCGCCGGAGGACGTCCGGCTCATCATGATCGACCCGAAGATGGTCGAGCTGTCCACCTACGAGGGGATCCCCCACCTGCTGCTGCCGGTCGTGCAGGACGCCCAGAAGGCCCCCCTCGCCCTCCGCTGGGCGGTCGAGGAGATGGAGCGGCGCTACCACCTGATCGGCAAGCTCAAGGTCAAGGACCTGAGGGCCTACAACGACAAGGTCGCGCGGATGAAGTGCGGGGAGGCCGTCGAGGAGCCGGCCCCCGAGCCGCCTTCGAGGGTCGTGGTCGTCGACGTCGGCAACGGCGAGACGGAGGAGGAGGCGCTCGCGCGGCTGGAGGAGCAGGCCGCGCCCCCGTCGGCCCCCGAGCTGCCGGGCGAGGGCGCCGCCCCGATGGCCGAGGAGTTCGAGAAGCTGCCCTACATCGTGATCATCATCGACGAGCTGGCCGATCTGATGATGGTCGCGAGCCGCGACGTGGAGCAGTGCATCGCGCGGCTCGCCGCCAAGGCGCGCGCCGCCGGCATCCACCTGGTGATCGCCACCCAGCGCCCCTCGACCGACGTGATCAGCGGGGTGATCAAGAGCAACCTCCCGGTCCGAATCGCCTTCCGCCTCGCCTCCCGCCATGACTCGGCGACCATCATCAACGGCCCCGGGGCGGAGCGGTTGCTCGGGGACGGGGACATGCTCCACATCCCCCCCGGCGGCTCCGACCCGCTGCGCCTCCACGGCGCCCTCGTGCGCGAGGGCGAGATCGAGCGCGTGGTGAGCTTCTGGAAGGCGCAGGGGCAACCCGTCTACGACGAGGAGATCCTCCGGCCGCGCGAGGACGAAGGCGGCGGCGGGGGCGCGGACGAGGTCCCCGACGAGCTGTACGACCAGGCGGTCGCGGTGGTCAGCCAACTGGAGAAGATCTCGATCTCCCTGCTGCAGCGGAAGATGGGCGTCGGGTACAACCGGGCCGCCGACCTCATCGAGCGGATGGAACGCGAGGGCGTCATCGGCCCGCAGAACGGCGTCAAGCCCCGGGAGGTGTTAATCCGAGGCCTCGGGGAGATGACCGCCTAGGAGCCTCGCGTGAGAAGCGTCCCCGCGAAAAACAGCAGCCTCCTAGCGGCTCGCCTCCTGCCGGGCGGCCGTGATCCCTCCTTGGGTCCGGGCGCGGAGCACGAAGTCCTTCCCCAGCTCGCCCGCCGTCCGGATCGTCCCGTCCTCGCCCACGAAGAGCGCGCCGATCCCCGCCGTCGCGGCGGCCACCCGTCCGCCCGGGCCGGGGCCCAGCACGAACAGGCCGTCGTCGAGGCCGTCGGCGAGGACGCCGCTCTTCCCGACCACGGTCACGCTCGCCACCCCCCGCGCGGGCCAGCCCGTCTTCGGATCGAGGATGTGGTGATAGCGGACGCCGCCCGAGAAGAAGCAGCGTTCGTAGTCGCCCGCCGTGGAGATCGACTCGTCGTGCAGGTCGATCGTCGCGACGATCGCGTCCTCGCGGCGCGGGTCTCGGATCGCCACCCGCCAGGGCCTCCCCCCGTTCGTTCCGCGAGCGGCGATGTCCCCGGAGGCCGCGACGAGGACGTCCCGGATCCCCCGCGCGACGAGGAGATCGGCCGCCGCGGCCGCGATGTACCCCTTCGCGATCCCGCCGAGGCCGATCCGCATCCCCTTGCGGCGTAGGAAGGCGGTGCGTCCGCTCGGATCGAGCAAGAGGTCGCGATAATCGACGAGGGTCCGCGCCTTCGCGACCTCGGCCGGATCGGGCGGGCGCGGGTTCGGCGCGTCGAAGCGCCAGAGGCCGGCGAGCGCGGCCCAGGTCACGTCGAAGGCTCCGCCGGTCAGGGCGGCGACGCGCTGCCCGGCGCCCAGGACCTCGTACAGCTCCGGCGGCACGGCCACCGCCGCTTCGCCCGCCCGGGCGGAGACCCGCGACACCGCGCTGCGCGGATCCCACTCCGAGAGGATCCCGGCGAGCCGCTCCATCTCGGAGAACGCGATCCGCACGCCCTCCGCGAGCCTCCCCTCGTCGCAGCCGACCGCGGTGATGGCGACGTAGGTCGCCATCATGGGCCGCACGCGGCGCACGGTCGCCGGACGGCAGACCGCGAGGCTCGCCGCGAGGAGCGTGGCGGGGAGGCCCGGCATCGGTCACCTCACCCGCCGCCGCAGGATCTCCGCCAAGGCGAGGCCCTTCTTCGCGGCGTAGGCCGCGGCGATCGACGAGATCGAGGCGCCGCTGATCGCGTCGATGTCCTTGCCGACGACGAGGGGGTCGCGGGCGGTCTTGCCGGCGAACTGCCGCCGGAAGCGCCGGTCGTCGATCTCCTTGCCGTACGGCTCGCGGTAGACGAGCAGTTGGAGGTCCTGCAGGGTCCCGTCCGGGCGGACGCCGACCGCGAAGTCGATCGGGAGGTTCTGGCCCATGACCGAGAGGAAGACGATCACCCCCAGCGGCGTCGCCGCCCCGCCGTCGCGGCCGGTCTCCCGGTGGACGTCGAGGTAGCGGTAATCGCGCAGCGTCACGCGCCGGCCGACCCGGCGGGAGAGCTCGTCGAGCTCGGGGCCGGAGAGGCGCAGCAGGCCGGGCGTCCCCGCGGCGTCGGGTCCGAAGAGCGCGCGCGGCGCTTGCGCTTCGGTGAGAAGCCGCTCGTCGCCGCGCGCGACCGTGGCGCAGAGCAACGCCAGGGTTGCCGCGGGGAGGGCCCGGATCACGGCGCCGCCACGGGGGCCTGCCTCCAGAGCCCCACGAACGAGAGGAGCGCCGCCGCGGTCATGCCCGTCCCGAGGAGGAGCCAGCCCGACAAGAGGGCCCAGGCGAAGCTCGCGGCGAGGTAGCGGATCGCGAGCGGAGAGAAGACGTCGAGGGCCGCGCCGACCCAACAGGCGAGCGTGATCGGCAGGTGGGAGCGACGCCAGACCCCGGCGGCGAAGAGCAGGTGCGTCAGGATCAGGATCACGACCGGGATCGCGAAGAGGTGGAAGTGGGCGGTCTCGACCAGTTGCCAGAGCGGCTTCGGGAAGCTCATCTCCTCGGCCGCGCCGCCGCGGTAGTACGCGCTGATGGCCGCGGGCGTGATCCCGACGCGCGCGGCGGAGAGGCCGATGAGCGTCGCGATCCCCGGGAAGAGGAGCAGGAGGAACGCGGCGTAGGTCACCCGGATCTCCAGGGACGCGGTGGCGAGGCGGAAGCCGGGGCGGGCGAAGGCGCGCATGGGCGGTGGACTCTAACCGGGACCTATTAGGAGGCTGGTATCCAATGGGTGCCGTCGCGAGAGCGCCGAGACCGAGGCGAGACGGGCGCCCGGGGGATGAGCAGGGTCAGACGTACTCTCTGCAGCACGTTTTGCGGCGAAGCGACGAGGCCGCCCGTCGCAGCGAAGGGTTCGGCTTTCGCAGCAGGCAGCCATTTAACACCCGCCTCCTAGAACAGCCAAGCGATTCCGGAGTCGATCTCGTTGTACGCTTCACCGTCGCCGAGGTATTGCCGGCGGTAGTCGGCCTTGAACGCGATCTCCGGGATCGGCCGGTACACGATCCCGACGATGTCCGACCAGCGCTCGTCGGTGAGGACCGCGGAGAAGCCCACCGGCACGCCGGCCTGGGTGTCGACGGCGTCGATCCGATCGAAGAGCGTGAGCCCCTGCGTCGCGCCGGGCGCGAGCAGGTGCAGGAGATCGTAGGCGGCTTCGACGTAGCCGCCGTACGAGAGGCTCGAGACGGGGCCGTCCCACGGCACGAGCGTTCCGTTCGCCGCGTTCCAACTCGCCTGAAGCGACCGGTCGAGGGCAGCGGCGTCGCCGATGGTCAGGACGGCCAGCTCGATTCTCCCCGAGAACCCGCCCAGCCGCGTGCGCGCGTCCACGTCGTACATCCCGAGCGGGACCGCCCCCACGGTGGAGGTCAGCGAGTTTCCGCTCGTCCCCCCGTAGGCCGCGGCGCCGATCACCGTGCCGAGGATCGGCTCCCAGTCGAGCCGCCCGATGATCGATAGGTCGCCGCCGAAGGCGAGGTCGGCCTCCTGGTGGCCGTCGAAGAGGTTGTATTGAGCGTTGAACCCGTTCGCGTTGAACGAGGTCCCCGCGTAGACCTGATAGCGCAGCCCCTCGGCGATCTCCCCGAAGAGGCCAAGCCCGGCCTCGCGCCAGGTCGTGGGGATGATGACCGTGTCCACGTCCGGCCGGTCGACCGCGTTGAAGGTGGTCGGCTCGTGGTAAACATTGATGATCCCCATCGGCATCAGGATGAGCCCGACGCGGAAGTTGACGGCGTGGGAGGGCAGCCAGTCGAGGAACGCCTGCTCGATTTCCGCCTCGCCCATGTCCGCGGCCGATGCGACGGCGTGCTCGAACTCGACCTCCGAGTAGAAGCGCAGGTCATCGGTGAAGTCGTGGCCGAAGAAGAGGACGAATCGGCGCAAGTCGATCACGCTGTTGGGGAGGATGCTCGACGTGTTCCCGTTGCCGCGGTCCTGGAGGTTCGACTGGCTCGTTCCGTTGAGCTTGTTGAATGTCAGCTCGCCGTATCCACCGAAGGTGCTCTTGGAGACGGGCCGCTGGGGGGACAGCGCGGTCTCGACCATGTCTTCGCGCGGCAGCTCGGTGACCCCGGACGGGTTCGCCGCGGGCGCGCCCGGCGACGACACCTGGGACGCCGTGCCGCCGTCGGCGGGCGGGAGCTCCTGGGCGAGGGCCGCCGGAGCGAGGAGCAGGAGGACCGCGATCGCAAGACGCTGCGAATCATTCTCAGAACCCATGGCGCGGACCTCATAGCGGCCCCGACCCGAGCGTGTCAACCGGCTTTATCGACGGGACGGCGTCGCGAGGCGTTCGGGGCCGCAGCCGAGAAGGACGAGCGAGAGCGACGACCGACGAGGCGGGCGACAAGCCCCTCCCCCAGGTCGTCGTAAAGGGGTGGCAAGCCCCCTTCGGGAGGCGCGGGATCGGACGCCGCCGCAGCCGGACCGTGAATGAGACGGCTTCAAGGGGCCGCGGCCGGGATCGCCGGTGACGCGCCGGCAGGCCCGCGCTCCGGAGAGGGCTCCCCGGGCCTGGCTGCGCGACGGGCTCAGCCCGCGGCCGGACGCTTGCGACGCGCGCGCCACCGGCCCAGCGGCGCGGGCAGCCACCAGTTCGCGTCACCGAAGAGCCGCATCGTCGCCGGGACGAGCAGCACGCGGACGAAGGTCGCGTCGAGGGCGACGGCGAGGGCCATCCCGGCGCCCACCGCCTGGATGAGCACGACCTTCGCGAGGGCGAAGGCCCCGAAGACCACGACCATGATCGCCGCCGCGCTGGTGATGAGCCCCGCCGTTCGCGCCAGGCCGTCGGCGATCGCGGCGGTGTTGTCGCGGGTCCGCTCCCAGGATTCCGCGATCCGCGAGAGCATCAGGACCTCGTAGTCCATGGAGAGCCCGAAGAGGACGCAGAAGAGGAGGATCGGCAGCGACGGTTCCACCGGCCGTGGCTCGCGCGCGAAGAGGTGGCCCTCCTGGAAGATCCAGACGAGCGCGCCGAACGAGCCGCCGAGCGACAGGAGGTTCATCACCACCGCCTCCAGCGGCAAGGTCGCCGACCCGAGGAGGAGGAAGAGCACGACGGCGGTGACGGCGATCACGAAGCCGATGACCCACGGCATCCGCGTGAGGACGTAGGCGGTCGTGTCCACGTCGGAGGCGGTCTGCCCCCCCACGAGGAGCAGCCCGCCGGCCGGAGGCCGCATCCGCCGGATGGCCCGGACGATGGACTGCGCGCCCTCGGACTCGGCGGGCAGATCGGTGAGGGCGTAGAGGACGGTGGCGTCCCCCCGGACGAGCAGCTTCTTGGCCTCGACGAGACCGCCCGCGTAGAACTCGCTCGGCCGGAGCAGCTCGCGCTGGTAGCCGGCGCGGTCGAGGCCCGCTCCCGCGACCACGCTCTCCACCTTGGCGACGTGGGGAACGGCCGCGATGCCCCGCGAGAGGTCGTACAGGGCGCCGATTCGCGCGGGGGTCAGCGCCGGCGCGGACGGGAAGCGGACCGCCACCGCGATCCGCGTCCGCGCCTCCTCCGGAAACGCGCGGGCGAGCAGCTCGTAACCCCTGCGCGCCTCGACGCCGTGGGGCAGCACCCCCACGGCGGCCGTGGCCAGGCGCAGGTGGAGGAAGGGCGCGCTGATGAAGAGGAGCAGGCCGAGGGTTGGCAGCAGGACGAGGAGCGGCCGCCTCATCACCCGCGCCGCGAGGTCACGCCAGAACGCCGAGCGGTCCCGGGCCCGGCCGAGCCGGCCCCAGTCGACGCGCGGGCCGAGGACCGAGAGCAGGGCCGGCAGGACGGTGAGCGCGGCCACGACGGCGAGGAAGACGACGATGGCCCCGCCGATGCCCATCGCCGAGAGGTAGGAGCCACGGAAGAAGAGCAGCCCCGAGAGCCCCGTCGCGACGGCCGCGCCAGAGAACGCGATGACCGGGCCGACGCGGGACAGCGCCGCGGCGAGCGCCTCTCTCGGCGGGCGGCCCGCCGACAGCTCCTCGCGCCAGCGGCTGACGAGGAAGAGGGAGTAGTCGATCGCCACCCCGAGGCCGATCAGCGAGCAGACGTTGATCGTGTACTGCGCGATGTCGACAAATCGCCCCAGGACGAGGACCACGGCGATGCCGCCCACGACGGCGAGCCCGCCCACGAGGACCGGCAGCAGCGCCGCGAGGAGCGAACGGAAGACCCAGAGGAGCACGCCGAGGGCCAGCGGGAGGGAGACCGCTTCGGCGCGCTGGAGGTCGCGTTCGAGGGCGCCGTCGAGGCCGTACACGAAGGGCAGGCGTCCGGTGCAGGTGATCGCGAGCAGGGGGGAGGCGAGCTCGCGGCGCACCTTCGGATAGCGGCGCAGCGCGGTCTTGAAGTCGCCGGCGACGGAGACGAAGGCGAGCGCCGCGCGGGCGGGTCCATTCACCATCGTGAGGCCCACCGAAGGCTCGGCGTCCTCCGGCGTCACCACGGACGCGACATCCGGGTCCGACCGCAGCGGCCGGAGCGCCTCGTCCATGGCGGCGATGAAGGCGTCGTCGTTGGGGTCCAGGGTGTTCGATTGGAAGAGGACGACGAGGGTCGTGTCCTGGGGCCTGCCGGCGATAGCGTCCACGATCGCCTGGGCGCGGTCCGCCTCGAGCCCGGCGATGGTGCCGGTCGTGAGGCGGTTCTCCGAGAAGAGGACGGCGACCGCGAGGAGGAGGAACACGCCCGCCGCCGTGAGGATCCGGAACCGGTGGCGGTCGATGGCGGCGGCGAGCGAAGCGAACATGGGCGTCCTCATCAGCGCGGCCTGGGGGCTAGGAGGCCAACGCGGCCAGGGAGCCGGCCGGGCCGCGACGTCCGGATCACCGGACGGCGGTCCTCTGGCGGGGGGAGCCCGGGTGCTGGCGTGAAACGTGCGCGACGACCGAGCCACGCTCCCCCTGCACCCCCCATCACCCCTCGTCTTCGTAGGAGCGTCCTAAAGTCTTCGCGCGGTATCAACATTCTCAGAAATCTTTGATCATACACGGTTCCACTTCGCAACCGCCCGACAATCACACGCCGACCGCCTGCCGTCCACGAGCGCTCGGCTCGATCGCGAGCAGCAGCCGAGGGTTTAACCCGTTGAAATCGCGTCCCGCTGCCCTCGCCCTGGACGTGCGCCACGTCACCCGTAGGGACCTACTCCGAATCTCAGCCCGTCTTATTCACGGTACGGCGTAGCGAGGCGTTCGAGACCGCAGCCGAGAAGGGCAAGCGCAGCGACGACCGACGAGGCGTGCTGAAGCACCTCCCCCCAAGTCGTTTGGAGGGTGGCAAGCCCCCCGCAGGAGGAAGGAGCGAGCACACCCCCCCATGTCGTGGTAGGGGTGGCAAGCCCCCCCTTCGCAGGCGCGGAATCGGACGCCGCAGCAGCCGGACCGTGAATAAGACGGGCTCAGGTCTGCTCACCGCTCTTGGAGGCGCCGCGCGCGTGCGCTGTTCCACCGCTTCCTAAGGATGTTCGTGGCGCGGAATCCAGATGTCCATCGCCGTTTCCCCACACCGTACGACTCTTCCATTCGCTCCATCACTGCCGGTTTGCCGGCGCACGGACGGACGATCGTCCTAGTTCTGGACACCCGCGGGTCTCGAGGAGCGACCGCGGGGGTGTCGTCGGGGACGGAGATCGGCGGAGGTGGGAGGATCGGTCGAGGAGGGCGCGCGGTCGATCCATGGGGCGGCTCAATCGCCCGAGGAGAGGCGACAAACGACCGATCAGCGGGCGCACTCGACCAAGTAGACCGCGCACTCGGCCAAGTAGACCGCGCACTCGGCCAAGTAGACCGCGCACTCGGCCAAGTAGACCGCGCGATCGACCGAGGAGACCGCGCGATCGACCAAGTAGACCGTGCACTCGGCCAAGTAGACCGCGCGATCGACCGAGGAGACCGTGCACTCGACCAAGTAGACCGCGCACTCGACCAAAGAGACCGTGCACTCGACCAAGTAGACCGCGCACTCGACCAAAGAGACCGTGCACTCGGCCAAGTAGACCGCGCACTCGACCAAAGAGACCGTGCACTCGACCAAGGAGACCGTGCAATCGACCAAAGAGACCGTGCACTCGGCCAAGTAGACCGTGCAATCGACCAAAGAGACGGCGCGATCGACCAAAGAGACGGCGTGATCGACCAAAGAGACGGCGTGATCGACCAAAGAGACGGCGTGATCGACCAAAGAGACGGCGTGATCGACCAAAGAGACCGCGTGATCGACCAAAGAGACCGCACAATCGACAAATGAGAGCTTGCACTCGACCGAGGAGACCGCGTGATCGGCCGATGAGAGCTTGCAACCGACCAAAGAGACCGCGTGATCGACGATTTGTCGCGGCTGCTCGGTCGTTTGTCCCGCGACATCGATCGATCGCGGGCTCTGATCGATCTCTTGTCGCCGCTCTTCGACGATGGGTCGCGGCTGCTCGATCGTTTGTCTCGTGACATCGATCGATCGCGCGCTCTGATCGATCTCTTGTCGCCGCTCTTCGACGATGGGTCGC
>JAKAPL010000128.1 GCA_021807105.1 Myxococcales bacterium
TGAACCCGACCTCGCGCTGCTACGACGAGAGTGGCCGGCTGGTCTTCGCGGTCCAGATTCTGGTCGGGGCCCCCGCGTGGACTGCCGGCTACGGTGCGCCGCTTGGCCGCAGGAAGGCCGACAGGGCGCGGGAACGAGAGATCGGCCAGCGGCCGACAGGAGGAGACCAATGAGACCCGCCAGCACTTGCACCGGCACCGGCACCCGCGACCCGCGGATCCCGCCCGAGTACCGCACCCCGGCGCAGCGCGCGGCCTACCTCGCCGGCCTGGCCGCCCCGCGCCCGCGGACGCCCAGCCCGGCGCAGCTCGAGGCGCTCCGGGCCGCGAGAGAGATCAGCCACGCGCGGCAGCGTAAGCCATGCCCGCGGTGCGGAGCTGGGCGGCGCACGTGTCTCGTCGACCACCGGCACGTCGGCGGCCGCTGCCCGTGCTGCCACCTTGGGACCTCGGCTCCGGAGCCGCGGCGGAGGAGGTCGTGAGGGACAGCGCTCGGGACCGGCTACGGGACCGGCGGCGCTGGCTGCGGATCGGCGCGCTCGTCGATGGCGCTAGGTGTGCGATCGATCGGTGGGAGGGCGAGCCGGCCGACCCAGTGGGGGGCCGCGAGCTCCCGCTGGAGACCGCGGCGACGCTGCTGCGCATGGCCGCGCGGCTCGAGCGGGCACGGAGGCGGGCATGACCCCGCCGCGCATCCTCGCCGCGGTTGCATGGCCTAAGGCTTGCGGATGCGGCGCGCGCTACAGCCGCGAGGAGTGGGAGGCGCTTCGCACGCTGGGAGTCCAGCGCGACCGCGACGGGAACCCGGAGATCGAGTTGCGTAACTGTGCGGCGTGCGGGTCGACGCTGGCGGTGGTGGTCGAGGGCTAGGCAGGGCTAGGCGAAGAGCCGCCCCTGGCGCGCCGCGAGGCACGCGGGCGAGAACCAAATTCGCTCCCGGCGGCCATTCCCGCTGCGGTCCGATGCCTGCGCTCCGAATCCCTCACCCGCGTTCCAGGCGTGGACCGCCCACGACGCCGGCATCTCGTGCTCGCCCTCGTAGCCGCAGAGCGCGATCCGCATGTCCCGCCGCTGACCGTTCTCGATCGCCCACTCGCGCACGGCCTTCGCGACGGCAAGGTCGTCCTGGCGGTACAGGTCGGAGGCGCGGTCGGCCTCGTCGCCATAAGGCGGGTCGAGGAAGACGCCAGTGAGGCCGTGCTTGTAAGTCACGCTCGGGCCGCAGACGCGGGACCAGTCACCGGATGCGACGCGGACGGCCGCCATGCGCTCGGACAACGCCGCGAACCAGGGGAGGAGCCGGTTGACGCCCTGCCCGTTGCTGCCGAGGTGGACGAGCTGGCGGTTGACGCCCCGCCCGTTGTCCCCGAGGTGGACGAGCTTGCGGTTGACGCCCCGCCCGTTGTCCCCGAGGTGGACGAGCTTGCCATCGACGACGCCCCACGGCCCGCGCCCCGAGCAGAAGCCGGACCCGATCCAGCAGGCCGTGCCCCAGAGCCACCAGCCGGCGATCTTTGGGTCGTGCCAGTCGGGATCGGACTCGAGTCTGGCGCGAAGCTCCTCTCTGCGGGCAAGCAACCAGACGTGCCGCGCGTGGAGGTCGTTCTCGTTCACCGGGTTGTCAGCCCACTCCGCGGTTGCGTCCGGCGCGAGCTTCATCGACCGCCAAACGTTCGCCACGAAGCCGTCGATGTCGTTGACTGTTTCGTTGCCGGAGAACGGCTGCGGGCGTCCGAACAGGACCGCGCCGGTCCCGAAAAAGGGCTCAACGTAATTCTCGACCGCCCCGAACCGCTGCCAGACTTCGGCCGCGACCTTGCGCTTGCCGCCGAACCACGGAAACGGCGCGCTCAGAGCGGCTGCGCTCACCGCCGCTCCCGCGCCTGTCGCCGCTCGGCCTTGGCCGCCCTCCGGCACTTCGGCCCGCAGTAGAGCGGCCACGCTCCGTAAGGAAGAGGGCGCTGGGCCGCAGTGGCTTTGCGGCCGCACTTGGCGCAGCGCCATGCCGCGATTCTGGCCGCCCGCGCGCGCTTGCGGGCCTCCTCCTGCTCGGCCTTGCACTGCGCCCTGGCCGCGGCGAGGAGTGCCCGGCCGAGGACGGCGAGGTCGAGGGTCGCGAGGTCGATCCAGCGCCAGAACTCGTCCACGTCCATGCGTCGCGCTGTCGCGGCCATGCGCCGCGATATAGCGCCATTGCGACGCTGCGTCAAGCGCGCTTGACACCAATGCTGCGCCGCGCTAGCTTCGCCGCATGACCACACCCGGAGAACGCATTCTCGCCGTCGCGCGCGAGCGCGGCATGCGGCTGAGCTGGATCGCGCGGAGGATAGGGGTCTCGCCCGACTCGCTTTCGCTTGCGCTGCACGGGCGCCGCGTGGGGCCTGCCTATAGACGGATCCTCGTTGATGCGGGTCGCGAGGTTGGCGTGTCGATTTCGCTTGACAGCGAAGTCGCGCGGTGGTAGAGTGCGCGCATGGAAACCAATGTTGATGCCGATGCCCGCTGATCTCGCTGTCGCATCCCTCGCCGTCGCCGCCTTCCTCATCGGCGCTCTCTGGCGCGAGGCGGTCTGGCGGCTGCGTGTCGGAGCCGTCGTGGAGCGGCTGGAGGCGACGCGTTCCGCGCTGCCGCCGGTCCTTGACCTCGAAGAGCTACGCGAGAGGCGCCGGGCATTCGATGAGCGCACGGGCAGCGTGCGCGGGTGGCGGAGGTAGCATGCAACGGCTCACCAACGCGGACCTCGTGAACGGCTCGTACCCGGGCAGTCTGGCCCTCGCCGGCTACGCGCACCCGCTCCCGGAGGGGCTCGCGCGCGTCGGGGGCGACCTGGCCCTCGCCGGATACGCGCACCCGCTCCCGGCGGCGCTCTCGAGCGTGGGGGGGACCCTGTGGCTCGCCGGCTACGCGCACCCGCTCCCGGCGGGGCTCGCGCGCGTCGGGGGCGACCTGGCCCTCGCCGGCTACGCGCACCCGCTCC
>JAKAPL010000086.1 GCA_021807105.1 Myxococcales bacterium
GAAAGCCGATCCCTTCGCTGCGACGGGCGGCCTCGTCGCTTCGCTGCTCAACGTACTGCAAAGAGTACGTTTCCGCTGCTCACTCCTCGGGCGCCCGTCTCGCCTCGGTCTCGGCTCTCTCGCGACGGCACCCATTTCACACCAGCCTCCTAGAGAGAGCACGACCACGCGGGTCCAGTCCGCGCGGGGAGACGGCGTCGAACGCGGCGCGCGGCGCCGCCGCTCCCGAGGGCCCGCTGCTGGGAACAGGGCCTCCGTCCGCAGCCCCCGGACTTCCGTTCGCAGCCTCCGAGGCTTCCATCGCAGCCTCCAAGGCTTCCATCGCAGCCTCCAAGGCTCCGTCCGCAGCTTCCAAGGCTCCGTCCGCAGCTCCCAAGGCTCCGTCCGCAGCCTCCAGGGCTCCGTCCGCAGCTTCCGGGGCTCCGATCGCAGCTTCCGGGTCGATCGATCGTGCTCCCGGACTCTCCGGAAGATGCCTCGAAGCCTTCCATCGATGCCTCGAAGGCTCCTGTCGATGCCTCGAAGCCTTCCGTCGAGCCCGCCGAAGAGCCGGGAGCAGCGGCCGGGTCGCCGGAGGCAGCGACCGGGTCGCCGGGGGGAGCGATCGGGCAGCCGGAGGGAGCGATCGGGTCACCGGAAGGAGCTGCCGAGACCTTTGGAGGCATCGATGGAAGGCTTCGAGGCATCGATGGAAGGCTTGGAGGCATCGATCGGAGCCTCGGAGGCTGCGGGCGGAGAGCCGGAAGCAGCGATCGGAGGCCCGGAGGCTGCGATCGGAGGGGCGGGGAGGGGAGCCGGAGCAGATCCAGGAATCGAGCGGATGGCTCAAGAACGATGAGGGGGCTCCACCCCTCTCCTCTCCACCCCTCTCCTCGTTGACCTCACGGGCTCGGCGGGCCATCATGGGGGTCACGATTCGAACATGGGAGCCGCATCGATGCGCGAGGTCGTGCTGACCAAGGAACTGTTGCAGCAGGAAGCGACGGGCATCCTCGAGACCCTCCACGGGAACGCCGCGGCGGGGCGGGAGAACCGGGTGGCTGACTTGAGGGTCCAGGTCGCCCGGTCGGTGACGCTCGACTTCGACGACTACCTGCTCTTCCTGCGCAAGTTCCGCTTCGTGACCGTCGACCGCGACGGGACGGCCGCTTCGCTCACCGCGGAGGGTGAGCAGGTGCTCTCGGGCGAGGGCGCCGCGCAGATGGAGTTCGACATCGAGCACCACTTCGCGAGCCGCCTCGGCGACGAGGTGGTCCGCGAGGAGCCCGCGGCCAGGCCGCCGCCGCTCTCGCCCCCGTCCGCCCGGACGCTCCCCGCGCCCGCGCCGCCCGCGCCCGAGCGAGCGGCGGCGCCGATCCGACTCGAGCAATACGACGCCGTCACCGCGCTCGTCCGCGAGCCGCGCCTGGAGCGGCCCGAGCCGAAGGCCCCGGAGCGCCCCGCCTCCGAGCCGGCCCCGCACGCCGAGCCGGCCCCGCACGCCCTCGAACCCACCGTGCGCTCCCCCGAGCCCGTACCGCGCGCCGAAGCGGCCCGTCCGGCCGTGCCGCCGGCCACCGAGGTCGAGGCGCGCTACGGGAAGTTCGAGAGCCTGGGCGGCGGGGCCTTGGCGACGGTCTTTCGCGGCAAGCAGAACGCGCTCGGCGTCGAGGTCGCCATCAAGGAGCTGCGCGACATCTTCGCCTACTTCTCGTTCCTCCAGCGCGGGGAGGTCGTGCGCCGGCTCAAGAAAGAGCTCTGCGCGCAGGCGGCGCTCCACCACCCCGGCGTCGTCGCCGTGCTCGACCAGGCGTGCGACGGATCGCGCCCGTACTACGTGCTCGAGCTCTGCCCCGGCGGCTCGCTGCGGGCGCGGCTGGACAAGAACCCGGGCAAGCCGATGCCCGTCCCCGAGGCGCTGCGCGCGTTCCTGCAGATGGCCTACGCGCTGCGGGCCGCGCACAGGGCCGGGCTCCTCCACCAGAACCTGAAGCCCGAGAACGTCCTCTTCGACGCGCTCGGCAACGCGCGCCTCGCGGACTTCGGCCTCTCGCGGGTCATCGAGACCGAGGCGCAGCAGAAGCAGCTCCCGCAGATCTTCCTGGGCACCGGCGGCATGGCCTACCTCCCCCCCGAGCAGCTCTCGGGGAAGAAGGACTTCGGCCCCGAGGGCGACGTCTATATGCTCGGGCTCCTCCTCTACGAGATGCTCGCCGGCACGCTGCCCGGCCGGCGCTCGCCCCTGCCCTCCGGGGCCAACGGCGCGGCGCCGGCGAAGCTCGACCCGATCTTCGATCGCATGACGCAGGACCGGCGCGAGGCGCGCTACCCGTCCATCGACGCTCTGCTCGACGATTTCTACGGCGCCTTTCCGGACGGGCGGTTCCTCAAGAAGGGCGACATCGTGCTCTACGCGGAGCCGCCCGGGCCCACCGAGGCGGAGCCGCCGGGGAAGCGGCGCGAGGAGGGGACGGCCTCCCCGACCTCGCCGGGGCTCGCGGGCAAGGAGCGGCGGACGCCGGTTCCGGCGTGAGCGAAGGCCCCCCGCTTCTCGACCGGCGCGCGTCGGTCCGGCTGCCGGTCCGCTTCCCGCTCGCGCTCTCCGACCCTTACTATCGCTGGCCGGCCGAAGGGATGGATCTCTCGCCGGAGGGGTGCGGCCTCGCCGGCGGGAGCCTCGCCTTCAAGCCAGGCAAGGAGATCCTCGTCACGCTCCTGCCGGCGTTCGGGGCAGGCGCGCTGGAGCTCCCCGGCCGCGTCGCCCACGTGACGCGGGGGGTGATCGGCGTCGCCCTCGACGTGAGCAAGACGGCGCTGCTCGAGGCGATGCTCGACCGGGTCGATCGACTTGAGCTCGCGCGACCGGAGCTGGGGGTCCTCGCCGCCCGGGCCGTGCGCGAGCTCCCGCCGGACGCGACGCTCTTCCCGACCGGTGGGGCGGCGGTGGACGACGACGAGCGGCGCTTCCTGCGGCAGCTCGGCGCGGGCAAGGCCCTCGCCGAGGTCGTCCGGGCCTTCGGCGCGGAGTGGGAGCTGATCCGGCACGTGCCGTTCTCCCTCCTCCAGCGCGGCGCGCTGCGCGCCGGCCGCCCGGGCGCCGCGGTCGCCGCCGCCGCCGCCGTCCCGGCGGCGAACGTCCGCCCGCCCCAAGCCGAACGTTACATCGAGAGCGCCCGGACGTGCCTCGCCGGGGGCGACCTGCGCCAGGCGGCGCTCAACCTGCGACTGGCCCGCACGCTCGCGCCGAAGGATCTGGAGATCGCGGGGATGCTGGAGCAGGTGGAGGCGGAGACGAGGAAACGCGGGTAGCCCGGCCGGTCACCGGCCAGGGCTGCCCGAGGGGCCAGGCGGTCCCGCGTCGCGTCGGGCTCGGCCTCACCGCCGCAGCCTCGCGAGCAGCTCCTCCGCCGTGAAGACGCCGCGCTCGACGCAGAGGGCGAGGAGCGCGTGGATCGCGCTGCCGGTCCTCCCGATGCTCTCCTCCAACGTGGCGAGGAGGCGGCGCGGGTCGGGCGCGGCGGGGGGCGTCACGGCTCCCGGCGGCGGAGCCGCCGCCCGCGCGGCGGCGGGCGGCTCCGGGGCGAGGGTCACGAGCAGGTGGCCGGAGAGATCGGTGATCTGGAGCGGGCCGTCGCCCGCGAAGTCCTCCGCGGGGGCGAGCACCGGCGCCTCCTCGCGCGGGTAGTGGACCGAGAGGGCCGCCTCGATCTCGCGCCAGCCCGCGACCGCGACCTTCACGGCGCATCCCGAGGCCCGGGCGAGGGCGAGGCGGGCGGCCTCGTCGGCGGGGTTGGCGAGCGCGACCAGCAGGATCTGGCCGCCGTCGCGCAGCGCGCAGGGCAAAGCGCAGAGGGACTCGGCGAGGACGCGCGGAATCTTCGCGAGCGCCCCGGGATCGGGACGGAAGGCGGAGAGGGCGATCCGCGGGACCGCGAGGGCCTCGGAGAGAGCCGTGGCGAGCGCCCCGTCGTCGGCGAGCCCCATGTCCACGCAGATCCGGCCGAGGTCGCCGCCCTTGCGCATCTGGACCTCCCGAGCCGCAGAGAGATCCCCCGCCGCGACGAGGCCCTTCTGAAGGAGGAGCGCGCCGACGTCGAACACCTAGCCTCCGAGCACGTGCAGGCGGCGCGGCTCCTCCTCCGGCAACGCGACCGGATAGTCTCCCGAGAAGCAGGCGTCGCAGTAGTCCGCCCGCTCGCGCCCCAGGGCGCGGAAGAGGCCCGACAGCGAGAGATAGCCGAGGCTGTCGGCGGTGATGAAGCGGGCGATCTCGTCGATCGAATGGGAAGAGGCGATCAGCTCCTGGCGCGTCGGGGTGTCGATGCCGAAGCGGCAGGGGAAGCGGGTGGGCGGCGCGGCGATCCGCAGGTGCACCTCGGCCGCCCCCGCGGCGCGGATCATCGCCACGATCTTGCGCGAGGTCGTGCCGCGGACCAGCGAGTCGTCCACGACCGCCACGCGCCGGCCGCGCAGCGAATCGCGCACCGCCGAGAGCTTCACCTTGACGCCGAAGTGGCGGATCGACTGCGCGGGCTCGATGAACGTCCGGCCGACGTAGTGGCTGCGCACGAGGCCCATGTCGAACGGAACGCCGAGCGTCTCCGCGTACCCGATCGCCGCCGGCACGCCGGAATCCGGCACCGGCACCACCACGTCCGCGGACGCCGGCGCCTCGCGCGCCAGCTCCCGGCCGAGCCGCTTGCGGACCTCGTGCACGTCCTGCCCGAAGAGCCGCGTGTCGGGGCGGGCGAAGTAGACGTGCTCGAAGACGCAGCGGCCGCCGCGGGGACTCTCGGCGAAGCGCCGGCGGACGAGCCCGTCGGGGCCGGCCACGACCATCTCGCCCGGCTCCACCTCGTACAGGTACTCGGCGTCGATGAGGTCGAGCGCGCAGCTCTCGCTCGCGAGCACGTATCCCTCCCGCAGCTTCCCGAGCACGAGCGGGCGGAAGCCGAACGGATCGCGCACGCCGATCATCCGATCGCCCGAGAGGAAGAGCAGGCTGTAGGCCCCCTGGACGTGCGCGAGCGCGCGGGCGATGCGGTCGGCGAGGCTCCCCTCCCGCTCCTGGGCGATCAGGTGGCCGATCACCTCGGTGTCGCTCGTCGTCTGGAAGATCGAGCCCTTCGCCTCCAGCCGCGCCTGGATCTCCCCGGCGTTCACGAGGGTCCCGTTGTGGGCCACGGCCACCGGCCCGCGGGAGAAATTGAAGAGCAGCGGCTGCGCGTTGCCGAGGGCCGAAGGGCCGGCCGTCGAGTAGCGGACGTGACCGATGGCGCGATCGCCCGGCAGGCTCGCGAGCGCGGCGGCGTCGAAGACGTCGGCGACGAGGCCCATGCCGCGGTGCGCCCGCAGCCCGCCGCCCTGGCCGGCGACGATGCCCGCGGCCTCCTGACCCCGGTGCTGGAGGGCGTGGAGGCCCAGGTAGACGAGGTGACTCGCCTCGGTGTGACCCCAGATGCCGAAGATGCCGCAATGGTCTTTCATTCACCGTCTCCGGGGTCGCCAGCTCGCGCGCGTCGGTGTACGGTCGAGACCCTTACCATGAACCGCGGCTCCCCGCACCGCCGCGCCGCCCTCGTCGCGGCCGCCGCCCTCGTCGCCGCCCTCGCCGTGCCGCCGCGGGCCCGTCCGCCCGCGCCGCCGAGCCTGCGCGCGAGCGCCTCCTTCCCCGCGGCGCCGTGGACCGCGGGGGCGGCCGAGGCGCCGCTGCCCGTCTCCGCCGGCGCCGCACTCGCCGGTTACGGCCCCTTGCGCCACGCGACCGGCGTCCGTGATCCGCCGATGGCCCGCGCCCTCGCGTTGGGGCCGCTCGCGATCGTCGCGCTCGACATGATCGAGATCGCGCCCGAGCTCGCGGCGGCGGTGCGGGCGGACGCGGGCGGCGGGCCGATCCTCGTGGCCGCCACCCATACCCACAGCGGGCCGGGCGGCACCGACCCGAACGTACTCGCCCAGGCGCTCGGCGAGGGGCTCTTCTCCCGCGAGCGGTTCCACGCGATCGCGACCACGGCGGCCGAGGTGGTCCGCCGCGCGCGGGCGGCGGCGCGGCCGGCCCGGATCGAGCTGGCGTCGGCCGATCGTCCGGACCTCCAGCGGGAGCGCGATCGCGGCGGGCGGCCCGATCCCCGGCTCGTCGTCCTGCGCGCCCTGGACGACGCCGGGCGGCCGATCGCGACGCTGGCCGTGCTCGGCGCGCACCCCACGGTGCTCCCCTCGTCGGACCGGCGGCTCTCGGCCGACTGGCCCGGCGCGGCCGTCCAGGCGCTGGAGCGGAGGGGCGGAGGCGTCGCGGTCGTGCTCCAGGGGGCGGGCGGCGACGTGTCGGTCCCCTGGGACGGCCTGCCGCCCGAGCCCGAGGCGCGTCTCCACGCGTTCGGCGAGGAGGTCGCGGGCGCGGTCACGGCGGCGCTTCATGGCGCCGCGCCGTTGTCTCCCGGCCCGGCGGGCTTCTCGGAGGCCGAGGCGCCGCTGCCCGCGCTCGATCTCACGCCGCTCTTCGGCCCCCTGCGCGGGATCCCCGAGCGGCTGCTCGGGGGGCTCGCCCCGCGGCGCGCGACGGTCGCGGCGGCCTCGCTCGGAACCTTGCGGATCCTCTGTGTGCCCGGCGAGCTGACCGGAGCCGCCCGGCGCGCCTTCCACCTCCCCGCCGGGACCGTCGTGGTGAGCCTGTGCGGCGGCGACGTGTCCTACATCGAGGCCGAGAGCCAATGGCGCACCCGGACGGGCGAGCCGCTCTCGCTGTTCGGCCCCACGCTCGGAGGCGTCGCCGGGCGGTCGGCGGACCTCGCGCTCGCCGCGTTGCCCCGGTAGGACGATCCCCCTCCCCCTCCCGACATCGCCCTCTGGCCCGCTCCTTCCGAGAGCGCTCGTGCATCGCGAGGATCCCCGCGGGCTCGGACGAAGGCGAGAGTGGACGGGGGGCGGGCCCCTTCTGGCCGCGTCGGGCTGCGGTGAGGATTGGCCACGCTACGGCGACCAGGGCGCCTTCATCGTCGTGCGTGGAGCGCCGCCCAGCGCTCGAACGCCGCGAGATACTTCGACAGGAACTCGCGCGTCGATTCGCTCTTCAGGGCGCCGTCGCCGTCGAAGAGGTCCGCCGCCCCGCCGAGGTACGCCTCCGGCTGCGCCATCGCCGGCATGTTCAGGAAGACCAGCGACTGGCGCAGGTGATGGTTCGCCCCGAACGCGCCCATCGCGCCCGGCGAGACGGAGACCACGCCCGCCGGCTTGCCCTCCCAGACGCTCGATCCGTAAGGCCGCGAGCCCACGTCGATCGCGTTCTTCAGGACGCCCGGCACCGACCGGTTGTACTCGGGGGTGAAGAAGAGGACCGCGTCGGCGCGGCGGATCCGATCGCGGAAGACCCTCCATTCGCCGGGCGGCCGCTCGTCGAGATCCTGATCGTAGAGCGGCAGATCCCGGATCTCCACGAGCGAGGGCGAGAGCGAGGGAGGCGCGAGCCCCATCGCCGCCTTCGCCGCCAGGCGGGTGAACGATCCCTTGCGTAAGCTCCCTACCAACACCGCGACGTCACGCACGGCCATGGCTCTCGGCTCCTTTCGATGGCTGCCGCCCGTAGAGTAGCCCTGGGCCCCGGTCCGCGCTATGCTTTGTTCTTTCCACCGCCTTCAAGGAGACGCGAACATGGGGCTATTCAAGGAAGTTCGCCGCGAGTTCATCGCCCGCCCGCCCGAGGCGCGCGGCGCCGTCCTGTACGCCTGGCCGGACCAGAACATCCGGCTCATGAGTCAGCTCACCGTCATGCCGGACGAAGTGGCCCTCTTCATCCGAATGGGTCTGATGACCGGGGGTAAGGCCGGCTCGCCGATCGCCGGCACGCTCGGCCCTGGGACGCACACGCTCGACGGCGCCAGCTACCCGTTCCTGTCGATGCTCGTCGACGCGGCGACGGGCGGCAACTTCCTCATGTCGAACCTGATCTTCGTCTCCAACCGGGACATCCCGGGCATCAAGTTCGGGGGGCAGATCTCCGAGGTCCAGGATCCGCGCACCGGCATCCCCGTGCTGCTCCAAGTCCATGGCGAGTACATCGCCCGCGTGATCGACGCCCCGCGCTTCCTGCTCGAGCTGGCGGGCATCAAGGCGCAATACGACGACGACGCGATCCTGCAGACGTTCTCCAAGTACTTCGTCAACGCCCTCCAAGACGTGGTGGGCGACATCCTGATCCAGCGCAAGCTCGGGGTGCTCGACCTGGGCACGATGGCGAAGGCGCTCAAGGAAGACGTGATTCGGGAGACCAAGCCCATGCTCGATCGCTACGGCGTCGCGATCAAGCTCTTCGACGACTTCCATCTCACGCTCGACCCCGAGAGCCACGAGCGGATCTCCAAGCTCACCGAGACGGCCGCCTACTCGAATCTGGCCGGCGGCTACCAGCAGTACGCGGCCGGGCAGGCGATGATGTCCGCGGCCCAGAACAGCGGTGGCGGCGGCGGGGGCGCGATGGGCATGGGGCTGGGGCTCGGCGCCGGGATGGGGATGGGCGGGATGCTCCAGGCCGCGGTGGCGGCCCGCCCGGCGGCGGGCGCGGTGAACTGCGCCAAGTGCGGCGCGGTCGGGACGGGCAAGTTCTGCTCCGCCTGCGGCGCCGAGCTGCCCGCTCCGGCGACGGCGGCCGGGACGGCGGGCCGCGTCTGCTCGGCCTGCGGAGGTCCGCTCTCCGCGTCCGCGGCCTTCTGCGGCAAGTGCGGGGCGAAAGCCGGCTGACGGGGAGACCGCCTCCCCGCGAGGCAGGGGGGCGGGAAGAACGGGCGCTTTCAGCCCGCGGGCTTCGGCTCGGGGAGGATGAGGCCAGCCTTGAAGAGCCGGTCGATGGCGGCCTGGGCTTCGGCCTTGGTCGTACCGCAGTCCGCGAGCGCCTCGGCGATGTGCGCGACCGTCCGGCCGTTGCGGGAGATCTCCGAGAGGAAGATGCCGTCGCCGGGGTCGATCAAGAGCGGCTCGGCCCAGCTCCGCTCGGCCGCTTCGAGGCCCGCCCGGCCGCCGTCCGCGCAGCGAGCGCCGGCGACGGCCCGGTCCCAGGCCGCCTTCGCCTCCTCGCCCGCCGCGCTGAGGACGAACCGCTGCCGCGGCGGCCAGCGGAGCGATCCCTCGGGACGCTTGAGCGAGTCGATCACCGCTACCGGTCTAGCGCGAGAGAGACCCCTTCGCAAGCGAGGAGGCGGGCGAGGAGCCTCGCCGCGCGGTCGCCGTGGGGAACGAGCCTCGCCCGGCGCCCCTCCTCCGAGATCCGTGACAGCCCGAGATCGAGCCGCGCGGACGGCGCCGCGGACGGGATCCGCTCGGGCCACTCGACGAGCAGCGCGCCCGGCCCTCCCAGGAGGTCGAAGAAACCCGTCCCGTACAACTCGTCGATCGAGCCGAGGCGATAGAAGTCCGCGTGGTGGAGCGGCAGCCGCCCGCCGGCGTACGTGTTGACGAGGGTGAACGTCGGGCTCTGCACCTGGCCGGGCGGGCAGCCGAGCCCCTCGGCGATGGCCCGGGCGAGGAGGGTCTTGCCCGCGCCGAGGTCGCCCGAGAGGGCGATGAAGTCGCCGTCCTCCAGCAGGCCCCCGATCGTCCTCCCGAGCGCGTACGTCGCCTCGGGGCCCGCGAGGTCGATCAGAGCCGCCAACGGGACCAGACCTCGCCGATCGCCTCCGCGACGTCGGAGGCGATGAGGCCCCGCTCGCCGCGCCGCGCCGCCGCGAGGTCGCCCGCGAGGCCGTGGACGTAAGCCGCCGCGCGCGCGGCCTCGGCGGCCGGATGGCGCTGCGCGAGCAAGGCCCCCACGAGCCCGCAGAGGACGTCGCCCGTCCCGCCGGTCGCCATCCCCGGATTGCCCGTGGGCACGATCCAGACGGCGCCCTCCGAGGCGACGACCGTCCGCGCGCCCTTGAGCACCACCGTGACGCCGTGCTCCTCGGCGAGCGCCTGCGCCGCGCCGATCCGGTCGGCCTGGACCTCGGCGACGGTCCGGCCGGCGAGCCGCGCCATCTCGCCCGGGTGGGGCGTCACCACGATCGGCCCCTTCGCGCGGCCGAGCAGGTCGAGCCTTCCCGCGAGCGCGTTGAGCGCGTCGGCGTCGAGCACCGCCGGCCCATCGAACCCGGCGAGCAGCCCCGCGAGGCACTCGGCGGTCTCGCTCCCCCGCGGGAGGCCCGGCCCGACGGCGAGCGCGTCCTTCCCCTCCGCCGCGGCGCGCAACGCCGGAAGGTCTCCGAGCGCGAGCGGCCCCTCGCCGGGCAGCGCCGCCCCCATGGCCTCCGGCGCGACCGTCCAGAGCCGATCCACCACCGCCCTCCGCGAGGCGAGCGTCACGAGCCCGCTGCCCCCTCGCAGTCCGCCGCGCACCGCGAGCGCCGCCGCGCCCGCCTTGCCCGGGCTCCCGGCGACGACGAGCAGGTGACCCTCCTCGCCCTTGTGCGCCTCGCGCGGTCGCGGCCGAAAGAGGCCGCGCACGTCGTCCTCGTCGAGCCGCTCGACCCGCGAGGAGATCGCGAGGAGCGCCTCCGCCGGGATGCCGATGTCCCCGACGCGGATCTCGCCCGCCAGCGACGCGCCCGGCTCGAGCGCGAGGCCGCGCTTGGCCGCCCCGAGCGTGACGGTCAGGTGCGCGGCGACGCAGAGGCCGGGCGTCCGGCCGGTGTCCGCGTCGAGCCCAGAGGGAACATCGACGGCGATCACCCGCGCGCCCGCCTCGCGCCCGGCGTTCAGCGCCCGGATCCCCTCCGAGAAGCGCCCCTCCGGCGGCCGCGACAGGCCGGTCCCGAGCAGCGCGTCGAGGCCCAGGTCGCCGCGACGCAGCGCGGGCGGCGCACCGCCCGCGACGGCCACGCCGAGCCCGCGAAGCCGGTCGAGGTTCTCCCGCGCCTCGCCCGAGATCCGCTCCGCGGGCACCGCGAGCCAGACCTCGACCGAGAGCCCCGCCTCGCGCAGGCGGCGCGCGGCCACGAACCCGTCACCGCCATTGTTCCCCGCGCCCGCGTACACCACCACCCGCCCCGAGGCGCTCTGGGCGCGGGCGATCTCGGCCACCGCGCGGCCCGCGTTCTCCATGAGCCGCGCGACGGGCACGCCGTGGACCGTGCTCGCGGCCCGGTCCGCCTGCCGCATCTCTCCCGCGGTCAGCAGCCGCACGCCGCTACCCCTCCAGCACCACCGCGGCGGCCGCGAGCGGGCCGTCGTGCGAGAGGGAGAGATGAACGGAGCGCACGCCGCGCGCGGCGAGCGCCTCGGCGGCGCGTCCCCGCGTGACCATCCGCGGCGGGCCGTCGCTGTGGACCTCCATCTCGTGCCAGGCGAGGCCCGGCGGCGCCCCGAGCGCCTTGAGCAAGGCTTCCTTGGCCGCGAAGCGCCCGGCGTACCGGACCGCGCGGGCGGCGTGCGCCTCGCAGGAGGCGCGCTCGACCCCGGTGAAGACCCGCCGCGCGAAGCGCGCGCCGAGCGGGCCGTCGAGCAGCGCGCGCAGGCGGGCGATCTCCACCACGTCGAGGCCCAGGCCGAGGATCACGCGCGCGCCCGGCGCAGGAGCGCGCGCATGTCCCGGACCGCGCGATCGAGCCCGACGAAGAGGGCCCGCGCGACGATGGCGTGGCCGATGTTCAACTCGTCGATCTCGGCGATCGCCGCGACCGCCGCGACGTTGTCGTAGGAGAGGCCGTGGCCGGCGGCGACCCCCAGGCCGAGCTTCGCCGCCGCCTTGACCGCGTCGACGATCCGCGACAGCTCGTGGGCGCGGTCCGCGGCCCGCCGGGCGTCGCAGAAGCGTCCCGTGTGCAGCTCGACGCGCGCGGCCTCGACGCGGTGGGCGGCGCGGACCTGGTCCACGTCCGGGTCGATGAAGACGCTCGTCTCGATCTCCGCGTCGCGCAACGTCCGCAGCACCTTGCGGACCTGATCGCGCTGCGAGACCACGTCGAGTCCACCCTCGGTGGTCAACTCATCGCGCCGCTCGGGCACGAGCGTGGCCATGTCCGGCTTCACCTCGTAGGCGGTCTTGACCATGTCCGCGGTCGCCGCCATCTCGAGGTTGAGCCGCACCTGCAGCGTCTGCCTCAACAAGGTGAGGTCCCGCTCCTGGACGTGGCGCCGGTCCTCGCGCAGGTGGAGCGTGATCTGGTCGGCCCCGGCCAGCTCGCAGAGGATCGCCGCGGCCACCGGGTCGGGGTAGAGGGTCTTGCGGGCCTGGCGCAGTGTGGCGACGTGGTCGACGTTGACACCCAGGCGGATGGGAGTTGGCATCGGTTTCCTCTTACGGGAGCTTGCCCAGGAAGGCGGAGAGCGACGCGGCCACCGCCGACGGCGTCTCCTCGGTCGGGCAATGGCCGCAGGCGGGGAGCAGGACCACCTCGGCGGCCGGGAAGCGCGCGAGCCACGCCGTCGCCCCGGACGCGGGGAAGATCGGATCCTCCTCGCCCCACAGGATCAGCGTGCCGGCGACCCGCGGCTGCGGCAGCGCGAGCCGGCCGAGCGCGCGGATCGACCGGACGGTCGCGTAGGCGTAGCCCGGAAGGAGCGCGGCCTCCGTGTAGCGGGCGATCGTCTCCTCGGAGAGCCGTTCCGGGTCGGCGAACAGGAAGCGCAGCCAGCGGCGGGTGAGCCAGCGCGTCGGCACGAGCAGCGAGCCCAGCTCGATCGACACCTTCCCGCCCGCGAGCGAGGCGGCGAGCCCCACGAGCCGCGACCCGCCGGGCGGAGGGGGATCGATGAGGCACAACCCGGCCCCCGGCCGTCGCGCCGCGAGCTCGATCGCCACCGCCGCGCCGAGCGAGTGGCCGGCGATCGCGTGGAGCGGTCCGACGCCGATCCGATCGAGCAGATCCGCGACGTGGCCGGCGAGCGCGGCCGGCGAGTAGTCGCCCTCGGGCTTCTCCGTCCGCCCGTTGCCGAGCAGATCGGGAACGATGAGCCGGTATCGGTCCTCCAGGGCCTCGACCACCCGATCGAAGGCGTGCCCCGTCGCACCCAGACCATGCAGGAGGACGACCGCGGGCCCCTTGCCGCGGTCCTCGTACGCGGTCAGGAGCCCGCGCGCCATGGCAAACATGGTCTTCGTGTACGCCACGGAGGGAAGGGGGGTCAACCCTCGCTCCCACGAATCCGCCCTGCTCTTCACGAGAACCAACAGGCGTTTGGCACCGGTCCGTTGCTGGAGACCGGCAGGATCACTGGGCGGCGATTCCCTTGCCTGCCGGCGGTGCCCACTGCAGCCGCGTCCTGGGATTGACTCAAGCATCGTTCCTGACCACCGGGGTATCGGTAGAGCAGGTCCCAGCGACGAGGCGGGGTGGGTGGTCGAAGGGTGGGGCAGCCCCTCGCGCTTTCGTCTTGACGCCTTTCTCCCCGCGGCGTTACGGTCGCGAGCCATGTGGGGCCTCATCGGGGCGATGGCAGGCGCGATGGCGCTCGCGGCGGCCGGCGGGAGGGCTCGGCCTCCCGAGGTCTCCCCGGAGATCCGGGCACTGGTGACGCGGTCGATCCGCGAGTACGACGCGGGCGACTTCGCGCTCGCGTTCCGGGACGCGAAGGTCGCCTTCGAAGCGTCGGGGCTGCCGGCGCTGCTCTTCAACCTGGGCCAGTGCGAGCGGGCGCTCGGCGCGTTCGCGAAGGCCGAGTTCTACTACCAGGGCTACCTGCGCGAGAACCCCGCCGCCAAGAACCGCGCGGTCGTGCGGCGGTTGATCGCAGAGGTCCACGCGCTCGCGCGAGCCACGCCCGCGAACCCGCCCCGGCCCTCGCCCGTGGTCGCGCCCGCGCCCGCGCCGATCCTCGTCACCAGGCCCGCGGCCCCGCCGCCCGCGCCCGTGGTCGCGCCCGCGCCGATCTTGGTCACCGTCACGAGCGAGGCCGCGAGGCCGAAGCCTCCGCCGAAGACGATCGCCGCCGCGCGGGAGGCGCCGGCGGCGCCCACGGGCAGCGCCGAGGTCTCGGCCCAAAAGAGGGTCCGTTCGCATCGCCTGATGTTGTACGGCGGCGTCGCGCTCCTCGCGGGGGCCGGGGTCGCGGGCTGGTACGCGGGCAACGGCCTCTCCGCCGCGGCCACGGAGCGGGCGACCGAGGCGCGCGCGAGGCGGG